>CAYVPL010000271.1:0-3578 GCA_964453755.1 uncultured Planctomycetales bacterium | reverse complement strand
GCGCGCGCAGTTTCGCCGCCAGGGCCTCGGTTTCCGATTTGGCCGGGTCGCCGAGGATCAGCACGCGCGGAGCGCGGCCGGCGGGCAGCAGCGGCGGATCCGCTTCGCGGCGGGAACTCTTCATCGTTCGGCGCGCACCGCCGCGGCGGCGCGCGACAGGTCTTCGGCCCACGCTCGCGCGAGCCCGGCGGGATCCAGTCCGAACTGCGTCAACTGCTCCTCGCGGCTGCTGCTGTGCGCGACGAACAAATCGGGCACGCCGTGACGGCGCAGCCGCGGCGCGCGTCCGTGGTCGGCCAACCACTCGGCGACCGCGGAACCGAAGCCGCCGGCCAGCGCGTGCTCCTCCACTGTCGCCATCCAGCCGTGGCGCGCGCTCACGGCGTCGAGCATCGCCTCGTCGAGCGGCTTGCAGAAGCGCGCATCCCACACTTCGACGTAGAGATCGTGCTGCTCGCGCAAGATCTTCGCCGCCTCCAGCGCCGGCTCGACCATCGCGCCGAGCGCCAGCACGCAGCCGTCCGTGCCGCGCAGCAGCCGCTCGCCGGTGCCCGGCAGCATCGACGGGCGATCCTCCGCCGCGGTGCCGAGCGCCGCCGCAGCCTCGCCGCGCGGCCAGCGCAGCGCCCAGGGACCGCCGCCCTCGAGGGCGGCGCGCAGCATGCGGTGCAGATCCGCCTCGTCGCGCGGCGAGGCCAGCGTGAAGCCCGGCAGCGGCCGCAGGTAGGCCAGATCGTAGAGGCCCATGTGCGTCGGGCCGTCCTGGCCGACCAGTCCCGCGCGGTCGAGGCAGAGCACCACGTGCGCGCGCTGCAGACTCACTTCCTGGAAGACCTGGTCGTAGGCGCGCTGCAGGAAAGTCGAGTAGATCGCGGCCACCGGCTTGACGCCGGCGGCGGCCATGCCTCCGGCCAGCGCGACGGCATGCTGCTCGGTGATGCCGGTGTCGTGAAAGCGCTCCGGAAAGGCCGCGGCGAAGCCGCCGAGGCCGGTGCCGCTCGGCATCGCGGCCGTGATCGCGTGCACCTGCGGATCGGCTTCGGCGCAGGCGGTCAGCGCCTCGCCGAAAATGCTCGTGAATGCTTTGCGGCTGGCTTTCGCCTTCGCGGCGGCTTCGGCCGGGCTCGGCACTTTCACCGGCGAAGAAGACTGCGCCTTCACGCCGTGCGCGCGCTCCGGATCGGTGGCCGCCGGCGCCCAGCCGCGGCCCTTCTCGGTCAGGAAGTGCAGCAGCGTCACCGCGTCGATGCGCTGCGCGCGCTCGAGCGCGTCCTGACAAGCGGCGAGGTCGTGGCCGTCGAGCGGTCCGATGTAATTGACTCCCAATTCCTCGAAGACGTGGCCCGGCACCAGCACGCGGCGGATGACTTCGCCCATTTCGGGCAGGCGCGTGCCGACCCAAGGCAGGCTCTGCGTGAGTTCGCCGAGGCGCTCGTAGGCCTTGTGCAGCGTGCGCGAAGAGCGGATGCGCGAGAGATAGCGCGCCAGCGCGCCGACCGAGCGCGCGATGGACCACTCGTTGTCGTTGAGCACGACGATGAGCCGCGCCTTGCGCTCGGCCGCTTGCGTCAGGCCCTCGAAGGCCACGCCCGCGCCGAAGCCGGCGTCGCCGACCAGCGCCACGCACCAGGGATCGCCGGCGGCGCCGCCGGTGCCGCGCAGTCCTTCGGCCAGGCCGTGGGCGTAGGAGATGGCCGTGCCGGCGTGGCCGGCCGTCAGCAGGTCGTACTCCGATTCGTCGCGGCTGCAGAAGCCGCTCAGGCCGCCGGTCTGGCGCAGTCCGCCGAAGCCCGCCAGACGTCCGGTGAGCATCTTGTGCGGATAGCACTGGTGGCCGACGTCGAAGACCAGGCGGTCGCGGCGAAAGTCAAAGGCGGCGTGCAGGGCCACCGTGAGCTCCACCACGCCCAGGTTGCTGCCCAGGTGGCCGCCGGTGGCGAAGACCTTCTCGATCAGCGCGGCGCGGATTTCCGCGCAGAGCGAATTCAACTCCGGCACGCTGCGGCCGCGCAGTTCCGCGGGCGAAACCAGCGAGGCGAGGCGCAGGGGGGGGGGCGGCGGAGTCGAATGCGGCATGCTCAGCGCGCGCGCTCCAGGAGGAAGCGCGGCAGGTCGGCCAATTCATCGTAACGGGCGCGCGGCGCCAGGTCCGCCAGGGCGGCGCGGGCGCGGTCGGCTTCGCGCTGCGCGAAGGCGCGCGCGCCTTCCAGCCCGTGCACCGCCACCCAGGTCGCCTTGCCGGCGCTGCGATCCTTGCCCGCGGTCTTGCCCAGCTCCTCCGAGGTCCGCGTCGCGTCCATGAGGTCGTCGGTGGCCTGGAACAGGCTGCCGAGCGCGCCGCCGAAAGCCATCCACGGCTGCGGATCCGCGTCCGCCGCGCGCGCACCGCAGGCCAGCGAGGCGGCCAGCAGTGCGCCGGTCTTGGCGGCGTGGATGCTCGCCACTTGCGGCGCATCCGCGGCGCGGCCCTGCGCCTGCATGTCCAGCACCTGTCCTCCCACCATGCCGGAAGGTCCGATCGCGCGGGCCAAGATCAGCGCCTGATCGCGGGCGAGCAGGGCGTCCTCCTGCGCGGCGAGCGTTTCGAAGGCCAGCGACTGGAGCGCGTCGCCGGCGAGCACCGCCAGAGCGTCGCCGTAGAGCACGTGCAGAGTCGGCTGACCGCGGCGCAGCGCGTCGTCGTCCATGCAGGGCAGGTCGTCGTGGACCAGCGAGTAGGCGTGCACGCATTCGAGCGCGACGGCGGCCGGCCACGCGCGCCGCTGCGCGCCTCCTTCCGCCGCGCAGGCCAGCAGGCAGAGCGCCGGCCGCAGGCGCTTGCCGCCGGACAGGAGCGTGCGGCGCACGGCTTCCTGCAGCAGCGGCGGCGCTTCGCGCAGGCTGCTTCGGTTCAGCGCATCCGCGAGAGCACCTTCGATGCCCGGCCGCGCGCCGGCCAGCCACTCGCTGAAATCAGGCGTCCGGCTCGTCAAGCGGCTCCCCCGCGCGCTCCAATTCCTCCAGCTCGCGCCGCAGGGAAGAGGTGAGGTCCGCGACCTTGTGCTCGGCGTCGCCCAGCGCCGCGTTGAGATGCTTGAGCAACTCGACGCCTTCGCGGTAACGCTCGACGCCTTCCTCCAGGCTCAGCTTGCCGCCTTCGAGCGTGGCCACGAGTTCCTCGAGCCGCGCCATCCGCTCCTCGAAGCCGAGTTCTTCTTTCTGGGGTTTCGCCATGCCCGGTGCGGCTTCATTCTACCCGGGCGCGCAGTTCTCCTTCGGCCAGCTGGATGCGCAGCACTTGCCCCGCGCGCGCATCGGCGGCCCGGCGCAGGAAGGCGGCCTCGGCTTCCAGGCGCACCAGCGCGTAGCCCCGCGCGAGCGGCGCGCGCGGATCCGCCGCGGCGAGGCGCGGCCCCGCCGCGCTCAACCGGGCGCCGAGCAGCGCCAGCCGATGGCCCGGCTGCGCCGCGAACAGCCGACGCGCGCCACGCTGGGCGGCGGCGCGCCGGCTGCGGGCGTGCTCGGCGCCGGCGCCGATCAAGCGGCGCTCGCACTCGGCCAGCAGATGGCGCGTGCGATCGAGGCGGCGGCGCGGTTCC
>CAYVPL010000270.1:0-3621 GCA_964453755.1 uncultured Planctomycetales bacterium | reverse complement strand
TCGAGGAGGCGGTGCTGGAGGAATTCCTGCGCCTCGACGCGCGCGGCGGCGTGCTCGGCGCGATGGAGTTGATGTACCAGCGCGGCAAGATCCAGGACGAGAGCCTGAAGTACGAGACGCTCAAGCACACCGGCGAACTGCCGATCGTCGGCGTCAACACCTTCCTCAATCCCCACGCCGAAGCCGGCGCGGTGACGCAGACCGCGCTGATCCGCTCGACCGAGGAAGAGAAGCGCGACCAGGTGGCGCAGATCGAGGCCCTGCACGCGCACCACCGCGCCGACGCCGACGGCGCCCTGGCGCGCCTGCGCCGCGCCGCGCTCGAGAACCGCAACGTCTTCGCCGAGCTCATGGAGGCGGCGAAGGTCTGCACGCTGGGCCAGATCAGCCACGCGCTCTACGACGTCGGCGGCCAGTACCGCCGCAACGTCTGACCGGCGCAGTCCGTCCTACACCGAGGCGCGCACTGCCCAGCGCAGCTTGGCCGGCGCAGCGCGCGGGTTGTCGCGGCGTTCGGTGGCCGTGGCGCGCAGCGGTTCCGGCGCGACCGCGGAGTAGATTCCGGCGCGCTGTCCGGCCTGGAAGGCCTTCTTGACGCGGCGGTCCTCGCCGGAGTGGAAAGTCAGAATCGCGGCGCGGCCTCCGGGGCGCAGGCAGTCCGGCAGCGCGCGCAGGAGGAGTTCGAGGGTGCCGAACTCGTCGTTGACCTCGATGCGCAGCGCTTGGAAGACGCGGCGCACGGCGCGCTCGGCCTCCTCCCCCCCCCGCCGCGGCCCGAGCGCGACGCGCACGGCCTCGGCCAAAGCGCCGGTGGTGCTGGGCGCGGCGGCGCCGGCGGCGAGCGCGCGGCCGAGCAGCGCGGCCTCGGCCTCGTCGGCGTGCTCGCGCAGGGCGCGCTCCACGTCGGCGGCGCTGGCGCGCGCCAGCCAGGCGGCCGCGGACAATCCGCGCCGCGGATTCATGCGCATGTCGAGCGGGCCGTCCGTCTTGAAGCCAAAGCCGCGCGCCGGATCGTCGAGCTGCATCGAGGAGACGCCGAGATCGGCGAACACGAAGTCGGCGCCTTCGGTCCAGTTGGCCTCGGCCAGCGCCGCGGGCAGGCGCGCGAAGTTCGTGCGCTGGATCCGCAATTGCTCCGCGTCGAAGCCGAGCCCGCGCAGCCGCGCCTCCGTCTTCGGCAACTGCTCCGGATCGGCGTCGAGGCCGAGCAGCATGCCGCCGGGGCGCAGCCGCGCCAGCAATCGCTCCGCGTGGCCGCCCCAGCCCAGCGTGGCGTCCACGCCGCGTTCGCCGGGCTGCGGACGGAGCGCCTCCAACACCTCCTCCACCAAGACCGGCCGGTGCTGACCGGCGGGAGTCTGGCCGCGCGCGCGCACCTGCTCGAGGATTTCCGGATGGGCGGCGGGCGCCAGCTCCTTGTACTTCTCCTCGAAGCGGCGCGGATGCGTGCCGCGGTAGCGCGGACGCCGACGGCGCGGAGCCGGCGGATCGGACGGCGCCTCGCTCATCGAGGGAACGAACGCGCCGCGCGGTCCGGGCTCAGGCCGGAACGACGCGATCCGCCGCCGGCCGGCCAAGGCGCCGGAGCAGGCGGTAGTGCGAAGCGACGCCGGCCCAGAAGGTGTCGTGGGCGCGGTAGCGCACGCCGAACTCGCGGCAGGTCTGCTCGACCACCGGCGAGATCGCCGGATAGTTGACGTGGCAGATCTGCGGGAACAGGTGGTGCTCGACCTGATAGTTCAGCCCGCCGAGCAGGAAGCCGGCGATGCGGCTGCGCCGCGAGAAGTCCACCGTCGTCTCGATCTGGTGCACGGCCCAGGAGTTGGCGATGCGATTGTCCGCCGGCTCCGGCAGCGGGAAGTCGGCCTCCTCCACCACGTGCGCCAGCTGGAAGACCACGCTCAGCACCAGACCCAGGAACAGCGAGGCGACGGCGTAGTAGAGGGCGACGGTTCCGACCGGGTGCAGCAGCAGCGGAATCACCATCGTCCAGGTCAGGAAGATGGCCTTGCCGCCGAGGAAGACCGCAAGATCCACGCCGCGCGGGCGCGGCACGCGGTGGTTGCCGATGCGGCCGGTGGCGAAGGTCTTGAAATCGTCAAACAGGTGCCACTTCATGGCCAGGAAGCCGTAGAGCGGCCACAGGTAGAGGTGCTGCCAGCGATGGAAACTCAGCGGCTTGCCGTGCGGCGTGAGCCGGCCGTACACCCCCAGTTCGACGTCGTCGTCCTGCCCGGCAATGTTGGTGTAGGTGTGATGAAAGACGCCGTGCTTGAAGTGCCAGTAGTAGGAACTGCCGCCGACCAGGTCGAGGGTCCGCGCCATCATGCGGTTCATCCACGGGCGGTCCGAGTAGGCTTGGTGCCCGCCGTCGTGCTGGACGTTGAAGCCGATGGACGCCGTTGCCAAACCGAGCAGAATGGCCAGCGGCACGGCCTGCCACCAGGTCGTCGCGAAGAACACCAGCAGCACGTAGATGCCGATCAGCGCCGCGAAGAGCACGGCGGTCTTCAGGTACATCCGGGGGCAATCCCGCTCGCGCCGCCCGCTCTGCTCCAGCAGGCCGTGGACGCGGCGGCGGAGCTCGAGGTGAAAATCAGCGCTGGTGCTGAACTTGGGGCGGCGGTCGATCAGGTTTGACTCCATGGGGCGCAGGCCGTTGCGAGGCCCGCCAGCATACCTTTAGCCTGCGATCGAAGCCTCATAAAGGCTCGACCGTCCGGGATTGCGTTTCAAGCAGCGGCTGAAGGCGCGCCTACCAGACGAAGGGCAGCTTCAGGTAGTCCAGAAGCGGCAGGGGCGAGTTGAGGTCGATGCCGGAACTTTGCGCGTCGGCGTCGAAAGTGACGCGGTAGCGCACGTACCGGTAGCCCTTGAGGTGCGCCAGGTTCGTCGTCCAGGCCACCGCGCTCGGGAAGGGCGTTCCGGGCTCGTTCATGCCGGGACCGGCCTCGTCGGCGCCCTGGAATTCCAGCTTGATCGAGGTGGAACTGGGCATGCTGTCGCGCACCCCGCTGGTTTCGACGCGGAAGTACTTCTGGCGCACCGACCAGACCGGATCGTTCGCGTCGAGCGCGAACTCCATCGGGCTGTCCGAACTGCGCGAAGCCAGCCGGAGGGTGTCGTTCGCGCGGTCGTAGGTGGCGGCGACGATCTGGAACGCGGCGGTGCCCGCGGCCTTCGGATAGATGTCGTAGCCGATCAGGAGCGCCGGGTTGCGCAGGAAGAGCTCGTCGAAGAGCGCTCCGGCGCCGGGAATCGTCAGTTCGTAGGAAGCGAAGTTGACGGCCAGCGTGCTGCCGGAGGCGACCACGGCCTGCGGATCCACCTTCTGGTTGCTCACGGCCACCAGGCCGGTGCTGGAGGAGGTGCCGAGGAACTTGTGCAGGGCCGAGGCGAAGTCCGGATAGATCCAGTCGCCGATGTCCTGATCCGGGCTCAGGCGGAGGCCGGCGAGGCCGGTGTCGATCCACTCGCTCTGGACCATCGAGGCCGCCGCACTGAAGGGAATCAGGGCGTACGCCGTCGGCGCGGTGAAGAGGGCGAGCGCATCCTCGAGCTTGTCCGTGTTGACCGGGTTGCCGATGTAGGCCTTGATGCCGTTGACGGCGGCCGCCGGCC
>CAYVPL010000269.1:0-3631 GCA_964453755.1 uncultured Planctomycetales bacterium | reverse complement strand
CCACCGAAGTCGTCAGCATTTACGAAGACTTCGATTAGATCGCTCTGCAAATCACCCATCATGCAACCTCGCCAGCAACCCCGCCCAGGCCGTGAATCCGGCATGGTTCTCATCCTGACCCTCGTATTCACGGGGGCCTTGATCCTGTTCGCCGCCGGCATGAGCAACTCGGCTCGCACGCAGTTGGCGCTGAAGCGCGACGAGGCTGAGGCCCTGCGAGCCGAAATGGCCGCGGAATCAGGCCTCGAATTCGCCCGCCGGCAATTCGCGCTCGACGCGGCCTGGGCCGGCACTTCCGCCGACGGGTTCGAACTGCCGGATGGCAGCAGCTTCTCGGTGCTCGTGAAAAGCCTGGAGGACGTGGGCGGCGGCGCCACCGAGGCCGCCTTCACGGTGACTGGACGCAACGGCGAGGGCGTGCACAAATTTTCGAGTCTGGTGCTCGTGGCGCCTTCCGGAGGCGGCGCCTATCCGTACGCACTGCTTTTCCTGGGCGAAAACTTCAGCATGTCGCACGGCATGGTGTACGGCGACGTGCTCTTCGCCGATCGAGCCTACAAGGTGAACGACTGGCTCTTCGACGCGTACGGCGACGGCTACTACGCGGACGCCAACGGGCCGGAAACGGACGGCAAGAAGGAGTTCATCTGCACCGGAGTGGACGGAACCGTGTACAAGTACCGCGACGACCTCGAGGACTATCAGTGGCTGGGCAAGGAGGTCTTGCTCGAGGGAAACGTCAACATGCCCTCGTGGGATCTGGACGAATTCAAGGTGCCCGGTCCCGGCAAGAAAATCCTCACCAACCCGCACAACGTCGGCAACAAGACTTGGGCGCTGAACGGAGCGACCTACGAGGAAACGGTGGTCATCAATCTGCTCAACAAGCAGACTGTGACCCTGACGAACTGCAATTTCAAGGGCGGGCTCGTCGTGCTTTGCCCGGACGACTACGACATTCGCTCGGGCGCCCGCAACTTGGTGCACCTCAAGAAGGGAACCAAGATCGGCGGCGGCACGCAGGGAGCGGCGCCGAACATCGGCCTCATCGCCCCGGGCGGAAAACTCAAGAACGAGACCAACCCGAACACCCTCAACGGCTTTCATCTGGTGAACGAGGTGGATCTGTTCCGCAACAGCACGGTCAACGGCCAGATGGTCATCTTGAACGCCTGCAAGGACATCCGCGATTGCGTGATCAATTACGATCCCAAGGTCGTCGAGAACCTGCCGCCCTGGTTCGGCTACCGCGCACCGGCCGCGACCACCAAGATCTTGAGCATTTTCGAGGACTTCGAGTAAGGCTCAAGTGCGGCGGCGCAGTTCCGCAAAGGAGGTCGAGCCGGGCGCCCAACTATCCCGTCTGGCTCGCACTCCATGCGATCTGGCAATCATCACTCTCAGCGCGGTTCCATTCTGCTCGCGGCCGCGGTCTTCGCCTTCATCCTGTACGCCGCCGGGGCGAGTCTCGCCGGCTCGGTCTATGACCGGGTCGAGCTCGAGCGCGACGGCGTAGACGCTCTCAAAGCGGAGCTCGCGGCCGAATCCGGCATCGAGTACGCGCAACGCCGGCTCCTGATGAACACCAGCTGGACCGGCACCGGTTCGGATGGTGTCGTTCTGCCGGACGGCTCCAAATTCGTGGTCAGCGCCGAACTCGAGGAGAACAGCTCCTACGGCGAGGACGTGCACGTCGTCACGGTGGAAGGCAGCTACGGCCAAGGCGTCACCCGCCTCGGCGGCGGCATCCGCGTCTTCGGCGGCGACGGCGGCACCTCGAGCCTGGCCCTGATTTTCCTGGGCCAGAACTTCAAGATGTCCCACGGCATGGTCTACGGCGACGTCCTCCTCGTGGATCGCGCCGCCAAGTGCGACGACTGGATGTTCGACGCCCAGGGCGCAGGCTACTACGCCGAGAGCCACGGACCGGCCAGCGACGGCGTCAAGCAGTTCATCTGCACCGGCGTCGACGGCACCGTCTACAAATATCGCGACGATCTCGACGACTACCAGTGGCTCGGCGAGGAAGTGGTGATCTCCGACAATTCCACCATGCCTTCCTGGAACCTGGCTGAATTCGCGTCGCCGCGGGCCGGTCAGGTCAACCTGACCAACCCCCACAACATGGGAAACACGATCTGGCGGCTGAACGGACTGACCTACGAGGAGACGGTGGTCATCACGCTCACCAACAATCAGACCGTCACCCTCACCAATTGCCACTTCAACGGCGGCTTGGTGGTGATCAGCCCCTTCGCCCAGGACGCCCGACTCGGCAACAGCAACCTCGTGCACCTCAAGAAGGGCACGACCATCGGCGGCGGCAGTGGCGGCGTCTACGAGCACCTCGGCCTGATCGCGCCGGGCGGCAAACTGAAGAGCGACAACGACGCCACGAGCATCACCGGCTTCACGCTGGTCAAGGAAGTGGACCTCTACAAGTACGCTTCTGTCGAGGGTCAGATGGTGATTCTCGAGGCCTGCAAGGGCATCATGGATTGCGAAATCACGTACCTGCCCGAGGTCGGCGAGAATCTCCCCGCCTGCTTCTCCTTCGGCAACCCGGGCGGCTACACCGACGTGATCGGCGTGTTCGAGAACTACGACTGATCCGATTCGCGTCCGGCGTCGCTCGCGCGGCGCCGGATCCTCGCGCGGCGCCGGGCTAGAATCCGCCCATGGCAACGCGCAAGGATCCGGCGCCGCGCGCCGCTTGCGGGCAGGCCGGCGCGCCCCTGACCCACCGTCCGGTCGGCGACAGCCGCCACCTCGACCATCTCCTCGAAGGCAGCTACCCCTCCTTCGGCGGCGGCTATCTGCGGCGCGTCTGGAAGTTGCTCGACGAGGCCATCGGGCAGGGCCTGCCAATGACGCTGGCCATCAGCGGTCCGGTCACGGCCAGCGGCCAGCACTACGCCTGGCTGAACCCGCTGCTCGACAGCGGCTGGTTCGCCTGGATCTCGGTGACCGACGCCATCTGTTATCACGACGGCCACCGGGCCCTCGCCAGCGTCGCCGAGCAGGACTTCATCGAAGTTCCGATCTTCGGCGACGACGGCGCGCTGCGCGACGAGGAAGTCATCCGCATCACCGACGTCGGGTTCCCCGAATCCGTGCTGCTCGACACCGACGCGTGGCTGTGCGCGCTGCTGCGCCTGCCGGAATTCCAGCGCCGCATGACCGGCTGCGAATTCCGCCACCTCCTCGGCCGCCACTACGCCCGCGCCGAGCAGGCGCGCGGCGCCCGCGAAGGCCTGCTGGCCCTCTGCGCGCGCAAATCCATTCCCATTTTCGTCGGCGCGCCCGGCGACGGCAGCATCTTCCTCAACTCCGTGAAGTTGTGGGCCATGCGCGAGGCCCTGGGCGAAGCCCACGCCTTCGACCTCGATCTGCACGCCGAGGTTTTTGAAAGCTGCGCCTACCACCACTGGGGCCTCTTCGAATCGGCGTCCAAGAATCTCGGCACTCTGATCCTCGGCGGCGGCGTGCCCAAGAATTACAACCTCCAGCCGGAGCCGGCCCTCGGCCAAGTCTTCGGCTTCGCGGGCATCCGCGGCTTCCTCTACGACATTCAGATCACCACGGCGCCGGTCACCGACGGCTCGCTCTCCTCCTGCCCGCCGGCCGAGGC
>CAYVPL010000268.1:0-3657 GCA_964453755.1 uncultured Planctomycetales bacterium | reverse complement strand
CGCCGCCCTCGATCGTCGGGAGGATCGCCCGCCAAATGTCGCCGGCTCCGCGCTGGAACGCGAACTCGTCAAGCAACACCAGGCCGGCGGTCTCAGAGCGAGCGGCAGCCGGAGTACCCACCAGCGCCTTGATCGTGGACGCCCCAACATCCAGCACGGTGACGTGGTCTCGTGTCTTCGCCGGTGTCTCAAGCAGCGCGAGGAGGTGTGCTGAAGCGGGGTCCGCTGCGATCCGGTCGCGCATCCTGCGAATACGGTCAAGCAGCTCCGAAGCATCACCCTCGGTCTTGCACAGGATCAGAACCCTGATGCCCTGCTGCGTGACCGCAAGCCACAGCGCGTACGCAAGGAAGATCCACGAAAGGCCCAGACGGCGGGCTTTCAGCACGATGACGGCACGGTCCTCGTGCAACGCCTTCACGGCCTGGGCCTGGAACGGCCACAGCTTCAGCTTGATGATGGTGCCGTCGGGGGCGTCGATCTCGACGTGCCGGCCCATGAACACGCACGGGTCGGCGAAGCACTCACGCCGGTCTAGTTCTTGTAGGGCGGCGACTTGGTCAGCTAGTGCAGGCATCGCGCCTGCCGGTGAGCGCCGCGGCCAGTTCCCGTAGCTCGGCGTCCGACTTCTCAGACAACTGGACACCGCCCTTGTGTGTGATCTCCTGGCGCTCGCCGTACAGCTCGCGGCGGTGCGACTTGAGCAGGAAGATCGCGGCGGTTGTGTCCTTGTCCTTCGCGCGTTCGATCAGGGCGGCCTCGACGTCGTCTAGTGCGCTGTTGATCGCGTCGTGCCACGCGATCGCGAACGCCTCGTCGGACTGGCGTGCGCGGTAGGCGGTTGCGCGGTCAACGTCGGCGTGGCTTGCGGCCTTCGTGACGTCCGGGCAGGCGGCGAGTGCTTTGAGGAAGGCGGGTTTCCAGTCGTGGCGTTTCGGCTTTGCCTTTTTAGGCGTTGCGTTCGTTGCGGTCATCGCAGGGTTCTCCTTGCGGTGAGAAGGGTGGGCCGTGCCGACAGATTCAGCCGGGTCGTAGGACCGCCCCGTGAGGTGGGTGGTCGGGCTGCCTTGCTTCGGCACGGCGTTCGACACGGTGCCCGGCTGGGGGGAGGCAGCGGGTGCTGTGGTGTCGAAGGTTCGCCCCAGCCTGTTCGGCTTGGGGCCACGGCGCGCAGAACGGTGTGTGTTCGCGCCGAAGGGTGGTTGCCTGTGGGCGTGCGGGGGGTTACGGCCTCCGCGCGTTCCCCGTATGTGGCGGGGCCACTAGGCTCGGGATCGGATTGTACGGGCCGGTCGGACGGAACCGGCTCATTCCGGGTTCTTCTTGTTGTGGCGGGCGAGGAACGCGCCGACCCGTTTCCAATCGCCGTCCTCGTAACCCCGTTGCAGTAGCCGTTCCGCTTCGGCCAGATCTTTCTCGGCGGTCAGGGCGCGTGCCCGCCAGCCGGCATCGGCGTCCTGACCGTGCTGATGGCCTGCCATGTAAACGGTCAGAAGGTCGTGTTCGTGGTCGTCGGGGGTTGGGCACTCACGGTTGCTCACTGCCGGTCCTTTCTCCGCCGGCGGATCACGAACTCGCCGAGCGATTCCCACAACGCTGCTGGCGGCTGAGGCGGCATTCCCCGGCCGTCCCATGCGAGCAGTTGCACGGCGGCGGCTAGGTCGCGGCGTTGCCGGCGAGTAAGCCAACGTCGACCGATCAGTGGCCGGAGGCTGCTGACTGCTTGGTTGACGATGCGTTCGTGGCGGTCTAGGCCCGCCCTTGCCATCTCAAGCACTGTCCTCGTCCTTTCTGTCAGGCGCCCCGGCAAGGAGGTCGCCCGCTCGCTTGAGACGTTCGATCACGAGCGCGGCGTACGGTGACGAGTCCTCGGTGTCCAGGTATGCGCGGGTGTAGAGGCCGGCGCGGTACAGGTCTTCGGCGATGTCGTGCAGGGTTTGCCACGGTGATGGCGGTCCGCCCACCAATGATGCGAGCAGTTCGTCCTGCTGCTGCTGGGCCATCTCGTCGCGGTTCAGGTTGCAGCGATGGCAGCCCTCGACCGGTTGGCGGTGCTTGTGCTCACTCATGGTCATCACCCGCCCCGACCTTCAACTGGCGTGCGAGGCGCATCGCCCTTGTCCTGATCTTCTCCCGGCGAGAACGCTTCGGCGGCGGCTTACGGGTCGGCGCGAGCGCGTGCCCTTCGCCGTACGGATCAGTCCACCCGGCGGCAGCGAGGTCGTGCGGGCGCATCCTGACCCGCGAGCGCCACTGCTTGCGATGACGGCTCACTGTTGCTCGTCCTTACCGGCCGAAGCCGCGGACGCCTCAAGCGCGGCACGCATAGCACCCTCCGGGTCGCCATCCGGTGCCATGTTCCAAGCAGCAACCGCCGCATCAACCTGCTCGTCAGTGACAACCAAAGAGACTTCCGAACGCGGGACAGAGACGGGATCGGGCGATTGTTCGACGTTCCCGTCTAGATCGGCACCCTGCGGAAGAGCAGGCGCCACTCGGCACGCCTCGTGTGCCGCCCGGAAGTCCTTTACGTCCTTCGTTGCGATAGATGAGCGGGAGGCGAAGCTGCGAACGCAAAGCCATCAAGCTTTCAGACAGCGGCTCGTTCTCGTGCGCCTCGTCCATGATCCGTAGGAACCTCGGGGCCTCGTCCGCGGTCAACGTGAACAGCGTGCCGCCATCGTCGTGAATCTCGAACCCGGCTTCCCCGGTCACGACTGACCACCAGCCTCGGGCGCAGGGACACCGAGCGACCTCAAAGCGTCCAGCGCGTACATCGCCGCTATCTCAACCGAGTCGTACGACTCCGCACTAAGCAGCTCCCTGGAGCCCACCTTTGACCTGAGCGCGACCCCGTGGCCGGGCTCCTGCTGAGTCGCATTCCAAGTCGCCAGCCGCAAGTCCTGGCGCTCGGCGTAAGCCGCGAGCTGGTCTAGGAAGGTCGCCCCGCTCACGACACACGCTCCGCATCCAACCTACGATCACGACCCGTCATGCCTTCGCCGCCTTCCGCGTCTTGCGTGGCGCACGAACACCAGCCAGCTTCCGCAGCTCCTTGAGCACCGCGACCGGCCGGGTACCCGACCCGCCACCATTCGTCGTATCGGCAATCGCCCGACGCAAGATCACCCGCGCCGGCACTTCCTCAAACTTCACGACCACCGAACCATCCGCGACCTTCGGGTGCTCACCGTGGTCACGAACGAACAGACCGAGCCCCTGGATCAGAGCACCATCGGTTGCCTTCGGCTCGCCACGCCAGATCGACAACAGGTCCAGCGCACCGGCCAGCACGTCGCCGGTCTTGTCGAGCGCGAACGTGCGATCGAGCGCTGTGACAGCACCAATCGAGCTAGTCGTCCCGTTGCCTGAAACCTCGTACCCGGCGGCCTTAGCGATCCGCTCAATCGCTATCGCCTGTTCCTCGCCAGCAACGATCCGAGCACGGAACCTGTCAAGCGGCGGCAATGCCTTCCGCTCGGTCTGCAACTGCACGAACAACCGTGCCTCGTCCGCGACTGACAACTCCCTGTGGACGATGCACGGCACAGACCGCCGACCGATCTTCCTCAGCGCTGCAAGCCTGTGCTGCCCGTCGAACACCGCGCTCCTGCCATTCCGAGCGGACACCTCAAGCGTCCCCAGCAGAGCCGGATC
>CAYVPL010000267.1:0-3687 GCA_964453755.1 uncultured Planctomycetales bacterium | reverse complement strand
CCGCGCGGAATTGTCATTCCAGCTGCTGGCGTCCTCGTCGGCCAGCGAGGCGCAGGCGCTGTGCGCGGAACTGGAAGCGCTGAACCTGCAGCGCCGCGAAATCCAGGAGCAGGAAATGCGGCAACTGGCGCCCGACGTGGCGGAGCAGTTGCGCGCCGGACAAGGCCTGATCTTCGCCGGCCGCAGCGGCGGGCATTTCGGCGTGCTGGGCGTGGTCGCCGGGCAAGTGCAGGAAAGCACCGGCCTGCCCACCCTGCTGTGGGCCGAGTGCGAGCCGGGTCTCGCGCGCGGCAGCGCCCGGGCCCCGCAAGGCGCCGATCTCGTGGGCCTGCTGGCTGGCGCCGCCGAGCATCTGTCCGGCTACGGCGGGCACGCGCGCGCCGCCGGATTCCACTTCGATCCGGCGCGCGCTGCGGAAATCGGCGCGGCGCTGCGCCGCGCGGCCGCTGCCCTGCCCAACCCAGGCCGGCCCGTGCTCGAACTCGACGGCGAGTTGTCGCCCGGCGAGTCCGATCTCGAGGCGGCGCTCGCCATCGCGCGCCTGGCCCCCTATGGTGAAGCATTTCCCGAGCCGGTCTTCCTCTGCGCCGGCGCCCGCCTGACCGCGGATCCGCGCCCGCTCGGCGCCGGCGGCCACGCCGAGTTGCGCCTGGAGCGCGAAGGCGCGGGCATTCGCGTGCTGGCATGGCGCGGCTTGCAACGCTGCCGGGAACTCCGCGCCGGAGACCGCGTGGACGTCGCCGTCAGCCTCGGCGTCAACGAGTTCCGCGGCCAGCGTCGCGTCGAATGGACCCTGCGCGATCTCACGACGCAGCCGGCATGAAAATCCTGCATCCTCTGACTCGGCCGCTGCGGCGCGCCTACGACTGGATGCTGGCCTTCGCCGGCAAGCCGCACGCCGAGAAGGCCTTGTTCGGACTGTCCTTCATCGAGTCGTCCTTCTTCCCGATCCCGCCGGATCCGCTGCTGCTGGCGATGGGCGCGGCGCGGCCCGAGCGCGCTCTGCGCTACGCGCTCATCACCACCGTGGCTTCCGTGGCGGGCGCGCTGCTCGGCTACGCGATCGGCGCGCTGCTGATGGACACCGTGGGCGAGTGGCTGCTGAATCTCTACGATCCGGAACGCGCGCTGTGGGCGCGGGTCGAGAGCTGGTATCTGAAGTACGGCGTGCTGGCGCTGCTCGTCGCCGCCATCACGCCCATCCCCTACAAGGTCTTCACGATCGCCAGCGGGGCGCTGGGCATGGCCATCCTGCCGTTCATGTTCTTCTCGTTCATCGGCCGCGGCTTCCGCTTCGGCCTCGAAGGCGTGCTGCTGCGCTTCTTCGGCGCGCCGATCACCGCCTGGATCAACAAGTGGTTCGACGTGGTGGCCGTCGGCTTCACCGTGCTGCTGATCGGCGGCTTCGTGCTGCTCGCCTATCTCTGATGCCCCGCCTCCTCGCCGTGGACGGAACCGCGCTGGCCTTCCGGGCCTTCTTCGCCATCCGCGGCCTGACCGATCCGCGCGGCCGGCCCAGCGGCGCGCTGCACGGCTTCGGGCATTCGCTCTTGCGGGCGCTGCAGGACCATCCGGCGCAATCGGCGGCCGTGGCCTGGGACACGGCCGAGCCGACCTTCCGCCATCAGCTGTCGCCGGAGTACAAGGCCAACCGCGAGGAACTCGATCAGGATCTGGCGCAGCAATTTCCGTGGATGCGCGAACTCGTCGAACTGCTGGGCCTGCCCGGCATTGCCATGCCCGGCTTCGAGGCGGACGATTTGTTGGCCAGCATGGCCGCGGCCGGCGAGCGCGCCGGTTGGGAAGTGCGCATCTTCTCGTCTGACAAAGACATGGCCCAGGTCGTGAGCCCGCATGTCCTGCAGTGCCCGCCGCCGAAGGGCGATCAACCGGCCGAAGTGCTGGGCCCGGCCGAAATCGAAGCCAAATTTGGCGTGGCGCCGCGCCTGATGGCCGATTGGCAAGCCATGGTCGGCGACAGCAGCGACAACGTCAAAGGCGTGCCCGGCGTCGGCCCGAAGAAGGCCAGCGCCCTGCTGCAGAAATACGGCAGCCTCGATGCCGTGCTGGCGCGCGGCCCGCTGGAGGAGAAAGGCAAGCTCGCCGAATCCTTGGCCGAGCACGCCGCCGCCGCGCGCGCCGCCCTGCCGCTGGTCACGCTGCGCACGGATCTCGAATTGGGCGGCATCGAAGCCTTCGCCCCGCGCGAGCCCGATTGGGCCGGCCTTGAGACCTTCTGCAACGAGCACGGCCTGGGCTCCTTGAACCGCCGCCTCCAGGAATGGCGCGCGCAGCGCGGCGCCGGCACCGGCTCCGCCGCAGCCACGGTCGCGGTCGCAACCGCGCCGGCCGGAGCGGCCGACGCCGGCGCCGCCGGCGCGGACGCCTTCCGCCGCCGCGCCTCCCGCCCCGGCTTCCGCCTGATCCAGACCTGGGGCGAATTGGAAGTGCTGCGCGCGCGTCTCACCGCCAGCGGCGGTTTCGCCTTCGACACGGAAACCACCTCCGTGGATCCCCTGCGCGCGCGCCTCGTCGGCATGTCCTTCAGCAGCGCGGAAGGCAGCGCCGCCTACGTGGCGATGAATCTGAATCCGCCGCTGCGCGGCCCGGCCGGCGAAGACGCAGTCGCCTTTCTCAAGCCGGTGCTGGAGCAGGCGCGCGTGCCCAAGTGGGGACAGAACGCCAAGTACGACCTGCACGTGATGCGCCGCCACGGCGTGGCGGTGAAGGGCCTCGTCTTTGACACCATGGTGGCCCACTTCCTGGTGGCGCCGGGCGCGGCGCACAACCTCGACGCCCTGGCCCAACGCTATCTGGGCCTCGAAAAAATTCCCACCTCCGAGCTGCTCGGCAGCGGCCGCGACGCCCGCACCATGGATCAAGTGCCGGTCGAGGAAGTCTGCGAATACGCCTGCGAGGACGCCGAGTCGGTGCTGCGCCTCGTGCCGCATCTGCGGGCCGAGATGGAGCAGTGCGGCGCCACGAAGCTCTTCGAGGAGGTCGAGATGCCGCTGGTCGAATTGCTCCGGCGCATGGAGGCCGAGGGCGTCCGCGTGGACCGCGCGCAGCTGGCGGCCCTCAAACTGCGCTTCCAGGAGCGCGCCAGCGCGCTCGAAGCCGAAGTGCAAGCGCTGGCCGGCGAGCCCTTCAACCTGAACTCGCCCAAGCAATTGGGCGCGGTGCTCTTCGAAAAGTTGCGCCTCCACGAGAAGGCCGGCGTCAAGAAGCCGCCGCGCACGACCACCGGCTGGCGCACGGACGCCGGCACACTCGAGCTCTACGAGGGCCAGCCGATCGTCGACAAGCTGCTCGAGTACCGCAGCCTGACCAAGTTGATCGGCACCTACGTGGACGCGCTGCAGGAGTGGATCCACCCGGAAACGGGCCGCATTCACACTTCCTACAACCAGGCGGTGGCCGCCACCGGGCGCCTGTCGTCCAGCGACCCCAACCTGCAGAACATTCCGGCGCGCACGCCGGAAGGACGCGAGATCCGCCGCGCCTTCGTGCCGCGTGAGCCGGGCTGGCTGATGGTTTCCGCCGACTACTCGCAAGTCGAACTGCGGCTGGTCGCCCACCTGTCCGGCGACCCGGCGCTGGTCGGCGCCTTCCGCGACGGCGCCGACGTCCACGTCCGCACCGCCGCCCTGGTCTTCGGCGTGCCGATCGAGCAGGTGGACGCGGGCT
>CAYVPL010000266.1:0-3709 GCA_964453755.1 uncultured Planctomycetales bacterium | reverse complement strand
CACGCCGGATCTGGGCGGCGACCCGGTGCTCTTCCAGCACCTGTTCTGGTTCTACTCCCACCCGGCCGTGTACATCATGATTCTGCCGGCGATGGGCGTGATGTCCGAGCTGTTCGCGACGTTCAGCCGCAAGCCGATCTTCGGCTACAAGTCCATCGCGATGTCCTCGCTGGCCATCGCCATCATCTCGTTCATCGTCTGGGGCCACCACATGTTCCTCTCGGGGCAGTCCCCGCTGATGAGCACGATTTTCTCCTTCCTGACCTTCGCGGTGGCCATCCCGTCGGCGATCAAGGTCTTCAACTGGGTGTGCACGATGTACAAGGGGTCCATCTCCTTCGCCACGCCCATGCTCTACGCGCTGAGCATCATCTGGCTCTTCGGCGTGGGCGGCCTGACCGGCCTGTTCCTGTCCACGATGGGCACGGACATCCACCTGCACGACACCTACTTCGTGGTGGCGCACTTCCACTTCGTGATGGTGGGCTCGGCCATCTTCGCCTTCATCGGCGGCATCTACTACTGGCTGCCGAAGATGTACGGCCGCATGCCCAACGAGAAGCTGGGCCAGATCACGTGGGCGCTGAACTTCATCGGCTTCAACCTGACCTTCTTGCCGCAGTTCATCGCCGGCACCAAGGGCATGCCGCGGCGCTACTTCGACTACGACCCGCAGTTCGCCAGTTACAACATGTGGTCGTCCATCGGCGCGATTTTCATCCTGGTCGGCATGGTGCTGACCTTGATTGCGGTGCTGCACGCGATCTTCCGCGGCAAGCCGGCCCCGGCCAATCCGTGGGGCGGCGTCACCCTCGAATGGATGACCGCCAGTCCGCCGACCGAGCACAACTTCGAGAAAGATCCGCCCTACGCCGGCGATCCCTACGACGTGACGCTCGTGGACTACAAGGGCGAGGATGAGGGCTTCCTGCCCGTCAAGCCCATGAAGGACGAACCTTGCGTCTACGATTACCAGGCCTCCGTCAAGGCCGGGGTCGGGCACGCCAACCTCCACCCGTAGCGATGACCTCCGCCGCCACCGCGCCCGCGCACGGACACCACGGTCCTGCGCACCTGCAGCACCACTTCGAAACCTCGGAGCAGCAGTTCGACGCCAGCAAGCTGGGCCTGTGGGTCTTCCTGCTGACGGAAGTGCTGTTCTTCAGCGCGCTGTTCGTCGCCTACACGACGTACCGCTCGCTGCACCCCGAGGTCTTCGCCTACGCCTCGAACTTCCTCGACACCAAGTGGGGCGCGATCAACACCAGCGTCCTGCTGCTGTCCTCCTTCACGGTGGCATGGGCGGTGCGCAACGCGCAGCTCGGGCAGCGCAAGCTGCTGATGATGAACCTGGCGATCACGCTGCTGTGCGCCGGCGGTTTCATGGGGATCAAGTACGTCGAATACTCTCACAAGTACCACGAGGGCCTGTTGTGGGGCGGCGCCAAGCACTCGATCTTCAAGTACGAGGAGAACTACATCAAGGACTCCGTCAAGGAGCACAGCCACGCCTGGAACGAGGGCTCGCCGCACAATCCCGCGGTGGCTGCCGTCAAAGATCTGACCAAGGAGCAGCGCCGCGAGGTCAGCATTTTCTTCGCGATCTACTTCTGTTTGACCGGCCTGCACGGCATCCACGTGCTGGTGGGAATGATCTTGCTGACGTGGATCTTGATCCGCGCAGCGAGGGGAGAGTTCACGCCGCAGTACTACACCCCGGTGGATCTGGGGGCGCTGTACTGGCACTTGGTGGACTTGATCTGGATCTTCCTCTTCCCGCTCCTCTACCTCATTCAGTGAAGCCGTCATGAGCCATCACGAATCCCCGCACGGAGACCACGACAAGCACGGCCATCAGGCCGGCCACGGCAGCGCGCCGCACGTGCTGTCGCTGCGCCTGCTCGGCACGGTGCTCCTCATTCTGTTCGCGCTGACGGGCCTGACGGTCTACACCGGCAAACGGGATCTGCACGGTCTCGATCTCGGCATCGCCATGATCATCGCCACGGTCAAGGCCTCGCTGGTCTGCCTGATCTTCATGCACCTGAAGTGGGACCGCCGCTTCAACGGCATGATTTTCCTGTTCTCGGTGATGCTGGTCGGACTCTTCCTCGCCTTCACGACGCTGGACCTCGGCCAGTATCAGGCGAACGTCGCCGCCTACCGCGCCGCGCAGCCCTAGGGCTTCGCCGATGAGTCCTGCTCGCGAAGGAGCCGGCGCCCGCGACCCGGGGGTCGGCTCCTTCGGCCTTCAGTTGCTGCTGGTGGCGCTGGCGGTTCTCTTCGCCTCCACCGTCATCGCGACTTGGTTCTTCCGCGACGCCGCCGCGCAGTGGGGCACGGCGGTGCCGAAGCTGCCGCTGGGCTTGTTTCTCACGACCGCGGTGCTGGCGGTCCTCAGCCTGCTGGTCGAGGGCGCAGCCCGCGTCGCCGCCGCCAACCCGGCCCGCGCCGCGCGACTGCTGGCCGTCGGCAGCGTGTGCGCCCTGGCCTTTCTGGCCGGACAAGTCTGGAACTGGCAGGCGCTGCTCGGCGGACGACCGGCGGACGCGCGGCCCTCCTTCTACGAGTTCAACTTCTACCTGCTGACGCTGCTGCACGCGCTGCACGTGATCGGCGGGCTCGTGTTTCATGCCATCGCCTGGATGCGCGCCCGGCAGGCCGCCCCGGGGGCTGCGATCGTGCTGCGCCACAACGCCGTCTACTGGCACTTCCTGGCGGCGGTGTGGCTGGTGATTCTGGCCAACCTGTGGCTGACGCGGATCGCCGATCCGGCCGATTCCTGGATGGGGCCGACCTCGCTGGTTCTGCTGGGGGTCTCCACTCTCTACTGCCTGGGCTATCAGCTGCTGGTGATGGCCGAGTTCTTCCGGCGCGGCAAGGCCGCCCTGGGCCTGGCCTCGCTGCTGCCGCCTTTCGCCCTGCTGGCCTTCTGGGCCCATGCCGGGGAGTGGGGGCAGCAGGCGCGCCTGGCCCGGTGGAGCCTGGGCTGGATGGTTTTCCTGGCTCTGATGATCCTGGCTTTCGCGATCCACGCCGAATCGCTGTTTCTGAACTGATTTATTGGTAAAAAGATCGAAATATCTTGAATTAGGGGCCGTTTTCGCGTATGGTCTGAGCGCCTCCAGTCGCTCCAAACATGTACGGCAAAGCCACCGAAACAGCCATCGCGGCCATGACACGCCTCGCCGAGGTGTACGAGGATGGGAAGTCGCGTCTCTCGGCCGTGGACATCGCCGACAACCGGCGCCTAGCCCGGCCCTTCGTCGGCAAGATTCTGACCACCCTGTCGCAGGCCGGGCTGGTCATCGGCTCGCGCGGACCGGGGGGGGGATTCACGCTTGCCCGCCATCCGCGGGACATCCGGCTGGTCGAGATCTTCCGCCTCTTCGAGCGCGAAGACGTCAGCAACAACTGCCCCTTCGGCGGCGGCACCTGCGGGATGGGCAATCCCTGCTCCCTGCACGACAAGCTCGTGCGCGTGCGCGAGGAGATGGACCGCGTCCTCCAAGGCACCACCCTCGAGGAGTTCCGCGTGGCCTACCAAGTCAACGGCCTCCGTCCGGTCTACCCGGGGGAGAGTTCGACCCCGGTAAAAAAGCGCGAATCCTTCCGCGCGCTGAAGTCGAGCGGAAGCACTGGCCGGCGGGATAGCAGGAAGAGGTAAGAGGCCCCCGAGCGGATACTGGCCCAGACGGCTGCGGATGAA
>CAYVPL010000265.1:0-3718 GCA_964453755.1 uncultured Planctomycetales bacterium | reverse complement strand
ATGTAAGATTTGGTGGTACAACTTTAACAGACAGAATTATGGTTGCCGGCGGCGTCTTACTGGTGGGCTTTAATGTAAGCGTACAGCTACACGCCCGCCGAATTTAATGTGGGTTTTTTCATGTTGAAGGGTTGGGTTGGGGGGGGAAGGAGGACTCCAAACTAGCACAGGCCGCCGAGGATGGATCAAGCCCGAACTAGGGCCGGATGATCAAGGGATTGCAGCGGCCAGATCCGCCGAGGCCGCCGCCGTGGAAGTAGATCGTCATACCGGCGGTGCCGATGGGCAGCGTTCCGCTCAGCGTGACGACGCCCGCGCCGCCGGCCGGGATCACGGCGAGCACGGTGCGCGGATGCGACAGCAGCAGCTCGCCGATCGGCGAAGGCGTCGGGCCGCTGCCCGTCCGCGAATGGAGGATGATGGCGCGCTCGCCGGGCGCCAGTCCGCGCATGGTCAGCGTGACGGGGCTGCCGGCGCTCGGAAAGTTCGGGTTGATGCGCAGCTCCGGATAAATCGGCGAGCAGCCTTCGTGCTCGCGCAAGGCATCGCCCAGGAGCCGGTACTCCCAAATGCCGCCGCGCGGGCTGATCGCGAGGCCATGGCCGCCCTGCGCGTGCACGGGGAACGAGCAGACCAGCGCGCCAGTCGCGGCGTTCATGCCGAAGATGGCATCTTGGTCGCGCCCGGTCACGTACAGGGTGTCGGTGTTCGGATCGTGGCACAAGCCGACGCCGCGCGTGCAGCCGATCGCCGCCGTGCTGAACATGGTGCCGGCAGCGCCGGTCGTGGGATCCACGGCGAAGACCGTGTTCGCCGTAGCGTCGATCACCCAATAAAGGTCGCGGCCTCTGTCCCAGGCGGCGCCTCGCAAGCCCGTTCCCGGCACCGACCAGCTCGCCGTCAGAACCCCGCCGCGGGTGAAGACCGAGACGATGCCGCTCGTGCTGTCGGTCGTGACGATCCGTTCGCGTTTGTCATCCCAGGCGAGGCCGTAGTAGTCGCCGCTCGGCAGCGGAATCGTGCCCATGCTTGCGCCGTTGCCGTCGTGAATGATTTGAATGCTGCTGCCGGTGGCATACACCAGCAAGTACTGACCGTCGTGCGCGAGATCCCGGTAGTCGCCGCCGGGGCCGAAGATGATCTTCACTTCGTCGCCGGGAGCGTTGGGACCGCCGGGACCCATGCCGCCGCCGTGGCTAGGTTGCTGGACACCGAAGGCGGGAATGGCGAGCAGCATCGCGCCGGCGAGAGTGAGAAAAATTCTCATGCCTCCAGGGTATCCGCCATCGGCTCGCGTGGGAGGCCCATCGGCGGAAACCGCCGCAATTGCTCAGCGGCGCTCGAGCACCAGGGCGCTGAAGCCGTCCACCGTCGCCCGCCAACCGGAGGGCAGGACGGTCGTGCCCGAGTATTCGCCGATCAACGCCGGCCCCTGGAGTCGGGCGCCGGGGCGCAACTCCTCGCGGCGGTGCCAGCCCGTGCGGCGCGGCCGCGCGCCCGCGCTCCCGTTCTCGGGCAGGACGGCCGAGGCCTGCAAGCGCGGCAGCGGCTGATGGGAGCGCGCGCGCGCCGGGTTGCGAAATGGATTGTCAGACTGGCCGTCGGCCTGCACGCGCGCCGCCACCAGCGTCACCGGCCGCTCCGCGCGCGCGTAGCCGAAGCGGCGGCGGTGCTCGCGGTGGAAGCGGCCGAGCGGATCGGGACCGTCGGGCAGTGCGAAGACGGCGTCCTGGCCCTCGCCGCGCATCTCGAGGATGCGCCGCACGCGGATCGCGCGCGCGGGAACGCCCTCGGCGGCGAGCTCGGCGCGCGCCTGCTCCTCGAGCGCGGCGAAGAGGGCGCGGCGCGCTGCGGCAGCGGCCGGCACCGGCGCAAGCACGGCGCGCACCAGGGTGCGGCGCGGCGGCGCGGCCAGCAGCCCGAGCGCGCAGAAGGCGCCCGGCAGAGGCGGGATCACGACGCGCGGAATGCCCAGGCGCGCCGCCAGCCAGCAAGCGTGCAAGCCGCCGGCGCCGCCGAAGGCGTACAAAGTCAGAGAGCGCGGATCCCAGCCTTCACCCAGGCTGGCGCGGCGCAGCGCGCGCTCCATGCCGGCCGTCGCGATCTCCAGCACTTCCGCCGCCCCGGCGCGGACGCTGCGCAGGGCCGCCGCGGCGCGATCCGCGTGCAGCGCGAAGCCGCCGCCGAGGAAGAAGTCGGGATGCAGGCGGCCCGCCACCAGGTGCGCGTCGCTCACCGTGGGCCGCGTACCGCCGCGGCCGTAGCAGGCGGGGCCCGGCTGCGCGCCGGCGCTCTCCGGACCGACGTCGAGCGCGCCCGCCGCGTCGCGCCAGGCGTAGGAGCCGCCGCCGGTGCCGACGGTATGCACCGGCAGGCCGCGCACGAGCAGGCCGAGGCCTCCAACGCTGAGCGGCGTCAGCGGCGTCTCGCCCGGCGGCAACAGGGCGACGTCGGTGCTGGTGCCGCCCATGTCGAAAGTCAGAAGGGCGCCGTCGCCGCGCGCGTCGGCCAGCGCGCGGGCCGCGCACAGCCCGGCGGCCGGGCCGCTCAGCGCCAACTGCGCCGGCTCGGCGGCGGCGGCGCCGGCGGACGCCGTGCCGCCGTCGGAGCGCATCACGCGCAGCGCGGCGCCGTGCTCGGCGCGCAGGCGCTCGGCCAGCGCGCGCAGCGCGGGCCCGACCACCGGCGCCAGCGCGGCGTTGGCCCAGACCGTGGCGCCGCGCTCCACTTCGCGCGCTTCGGGCGCGATCTGATGCGAGGCGAAGATCGGCACCTCTTTGCCGAGCGCGCGGCGCAGCGCGGCAACCAGCGCGCGCTCGCGCCGCTGCGCCGGTCCCGGCTGGTGGGCGTGCAGAAGGCAGATGGCCACGGCAGCAGGCTTGCGCTGCGCCACCGCGCGCACGGTCGCCTCGACCTCTTCCGCATCCTCCACGATCAAGCGGTGCGGCAGCGGCATCCGGATCGCGCGCGGCTCGAGGGCGAAGAGTTCGGCGCGCTCCTGCCGGCCGATCGCCAGCAGATCGCCGAAGCCCGCGGTGGTCACGAAGACCGCGCGGCCGAGCCTGCCGGTCAGCAGCGCGTTGGTGGCGTGCGTGGTGCCGTGCACCACTTCGGCGGCGGCGCCACCGCCTTGCCCCCCCCCGGTCAGCGCGCGCGCGCAGCGCAGCACCGCCTGCTCGGGGCGCCGGGGGGTGGTCGGCTCTTTGACGACGCGAAAGCCGCCTTGCCCGTCCGGCGCCACCGCGTCGGTGAAGGTGCCGCCCGTGTCCACGCCCAGGCGCGGCGCGCCGGTCACGGCACCGGATCCAGTTCGACCTCGACTTCGCGCTGTTCGCCGCCGCGCAGAATGGTGAGAGTCACTTTCTCGCCGGGGCCGCGGCCCAGCAGCAGGCGGGCTAGCTCGTCGTGCGAGCGCGTGGCGCGGCCATCGGCGCCGATGATGACGTCGCCGAGTTCGACGTTGCCGTCCTCATGGAGAATCAGCGGCCGGATGCCGGCGCGCGCGGCCGCACCGCCGGGCTTCACTTCGGCCACCACCACGCCCTGCAGGCGGTGCGAGCGCGCCCACTGGTCCGAAGCGGCGCTCAGGCCGATTGAAGCGCGCGGGCCGCGGCCGGTGCGGATGATTTCGGGCACCACCCGGTTGACGGTGTCCACCGGCACGGCGAAGCCGATGCCCGCGGAAGCGCCGCTCGGGCTGTAGATCATGGTGTTGACG
>CAYVPL010000264.1:0-3718 GCA_964453755.1 uncultured Planctomycetales bacterium | reverse complement strand
GACGAAATACTCGACGGCGTTGTGCGGGAAGAGCTCGCGAAACTCCTGAAACAACTGCGTGGCCAGGGTTTTGTTCGGCGCCACCACCAAGGTGGGAACCTGCAGGCGCTGGATCAGATGGGCGACCGTGAAGGTCTTGCCGGAGCCGGTCACGCCCAACAGCACCTGGCGCGACGGCGACCCGGCGAAGCCCTGGGCCAGGGTTTCGATCGCGCCCGGCTGGTGGCCGCGGGGCGTGAACTCGCTGACGAGCCGGAAGGTCGAGGTCACGGAGCCGCCGCAGCAGGCTATTCTAGTGCGCAGAGCCGCGGCGCCGCCGCCTGACCCACTCGTTCCCGAGGACCCGACCCATGTCTCGCATCGGAACCTGCCTGCAATGCGGGCAACGCTACGGGGATATCCCCGACTCCGTCACCGCCACGCGCGTGAAGTGCAAAGTCTGCGCGGGCGTCGTGGAGATTCCGCCTCTCGCCGCCGCGCCTGCCGCCGTTCCGCCTGCCGCTCCTGCGGCGCCCGCGCCCGCCGCCGCGGCCCCGGCCGCTGCGCCGGTCAAGCCGACCATCGAGGCCAAGGCCGCCCCGATTCCGATCCCGCCCAAACCGGTGGTGCCGCCGGCGGCCCCCGCCGCGAAACCCGCCGCGGCCATTCCTTCCAAGCCGCTGTTCGCGCCGAAGCCGGCCGCCAAACCCGTCGCTCCGGTCAAGCCGGTGACGCCGGTTGCGCCGGTCAAACCCGTTGCGCCGATCGCTCCGGTCGCGAAGCCGGCGGCCCCCGTGGCCAAACCCGCGCCCGCGCCTGCCCCGATCAAGCCGGCGGCCCCGGCGCCGAAGCCAGCCCCGACGCCGGCGCCGGTTGTCAAAGCAGCCGCTGCGCCCGCCGCCCCGCCCAAGCCCAGCGCCGCCGAGATCCTGGCTGCAGCCAAGGCGAAGCGCGCCGCCGCTGCAGCCGCTCCGGCTGCGGCTCCCGCTGCCGCGCGCCCGTCTGCTCCGGCAGCGCGTCCCGCCGTCGCGGCCCCCGCCGCCCCGGCCGCGCGCGCAACCTCGCGCCGTCCTGCGCGCCCCGAGCGCGAGGAGCGCGAGACCTATCACAAGCCCGCCTCGAAGACGCCCCTGATCCTCTCCGTGGTGCTGATCGTGGTCTGCGCAGGCGCCGGCGGACTCTGGTACATGGTGAACCAGAACGCGCCGAAGCCCGAACCGGCCCCCGCCGTCGTCGTGGCCACGCCGCCGCCGGCCGCGCCGATCGCCACGGCCAACGAAGGCAACGCGGCTCCGGCGCAGCCGGCCGCCGCGCCGCCCAAGGCGCCGGATGCTGCCGCGAAGCCGCAGCCGGAAGCGCCGGCCCCGGAGCCTGCGAAGCCTGCGGAAGCGCCTGCCGCCGGCATTGACACGAACTTCGTCTTCGTCGTCCCGGAGCCGGGCAAGCCCTTGGTCATCCCGCGCGGCAAAGTCGATCCCGCGATTCTCACCCTGGAGAAGGCCCCGGCCCTGCAGCGCTGGAGCAAGACCAGCGACGAGACCTGGAGCTCCGTCGAAGGTGACCTGGCGCTGTACCTGGAAAACTCCGGCGCCCGCTCCAACCGCGCCGGCGACGCTCTGGTGAAAGCCGGCCGCGACGCCTATCCCGCCCTGGTCACGGCGATGATGCGCCAGGACTACACGACCGTCGACGGCGTGAAAATGGCCGGCTCGCTCAACGATCTGATCGGCAAGGTCGTCGGCGGCGACAACTCCGGCTGGCGCTCCGCGGAACGCTTTCCGATCGGCAGCGAAGAGTGGACGGACACCGTGCTCTGGCAGAAGAAGCTGGCGATGATGCGCTACAACCGCTGGATTGACAAACTGCGCGACAGCGACAGCGAGTGGGAGGCGATCGCCAAGAAGGGCGGCGCTTCCGGCGGAGTCAAGGAAGAGGTCGGCGACGTGCCGCCGGATCTGCCGCCCGACGTGCCGCCGCCCGACGGCCGCTAGTTCCTAGACCGGGGCCGACTCTTCGTCCTTCAGGAACTCGACCTGCACGCCTTCGCCGCGCAGGAACTGGACGGCCTGCTCCACCTTGTCGTCCGCGCCTTCGATCTCCAGGGAGAGAATGGCGATG
Source organism: uncultured Planctomycetales bacterium (assembly GCA_964453755.1). Lineage (GTDB taxonomy): Bacteria > Planctomycetota > UBA1135 > UBA1135 > UBA1135 > JAQBVK01. The sequence goes on along the minus strand of CAYVPL010000264.1, from coordinate 1,621 downwards.
GACTCGGTGACGCTGGCGCCGCGGATGTTCGGCACGACCTGGAATTGATTCACCAGAGTGAAGAGGAGCGGCTGCTTGATCAGCTTCTGCGGAATCGTGCAGAACAGGCGGACTTTCATGCGTGGGATCCAGGCGCGCTCCTTGCGTGCCGTTGCGCCATCCTAGCAGCGAGGGCGCGGGCGGCGACGGCCGCGGCCAGCCAGGCCGTCCCTGCCGGCAGGAAGGACACCTCCGGCAGGGCCATTTCCGAGCCCCACGATTCGTACAGCAGCGCGCCGCGCGCCGGATCCCAATCCTGATGCGCGAGGGCGGCGCCGGGCCACAGGCGCCAGAGCCAGGGATGCGCGGGCGCCCACCACGGCAGCGTCACGAGCGCGCACCACGTCAGCGCGCCCAAGTGCTCGCGCTGCGCGGGGCGCGTGAGAAACGCGAGCGCCAGCGCGGCGGCGCCGCCCAGCAGAATCGCATGCGCTGCGGCGAGCGCCGGTCCGGCCAGCAGCGCGGCGAGCGCGCCCAGCGCGGCGAGCGCGACTCCGATGCGGCCCCCCAGCAGCGCGAGTGGCGGCGCGAAGATCAGCCAGAGCAGCGCGGCGAGCGGAGGGTGCATCCTGGACAGTCTCCCGGCCCCGGCCTAAACTGCGCGGCCCGGGCCGGCATAGCCAAGTGGTAAGGCAATGGATTGCAAATCCATCACCCCCAGTTCAAATCTGGGTGCCGGCTCCAACCCCGGGCGTCCCGCCGCGCTCTCGCGCCAGGATGGCGTCGCCCGCGAGCAGCAGCCAGGCCAGGATGGTGAGCATGCCGCCGAAGGGCGCGAAGCCCAGGGCAGCGTGGTCGGCGGCGAAGGCCGCTTGGTAGACGTCGCTGCAGAAGAGCAGGCCGCCGACGGCGAAAACCAGCGCGGACACGGCCGCCAGTTTGCCGCCGCCGCGCTCGATGCGCAGCGCGCAGAAGAACAGGCCCAGGGCGACGCCGAACTGGTGCCCGCGCGCGGTGTCGAAGAGGCGCAGTCCGTCGGCGTCCAGTTGCGTGGCGAGACCGTGCGCCTGCCAGGCGCGCAGGCCGACGTCGGCGGCGGCAAGCACGGCGGCATAGGCGAAGATCCAGCGTCCGTTGAGCCCGTTTCGCATGTTCATCTAGGTTATCCTCCGCCCTTCCGCGGGGGAGTAGCCCAATGGCAGAGGCAGGGGACTTAAAATCCTCCCAGTACGGGTTCGACTCCCGTCTCCCCCACTTGCCATTTACCCACGGCCGGACCTTGTGCCGGGCGCAAGGATCGGGAACAATGGCTGGCCGAATTCCCGCGACGAGGCGATCCCGACATGTCCTCCTCTTCGAAGCCCGCTTCACCCGCAGCCGCGACGCCGCCGGGCGTGCTCAGCGCGGTGGACGAGCGCACCGGCCGCAAATATCTGCTGCCGATCGTGGACGACACGATTGCTGCGAAGGACCTGCGCCAGATCAAGGCGCACGACGGCGACTTCGGCCTCATGTCCTTCGACCCGGCGCTGGACAACACGGTGGTGACGCGCTCGGCGATTTCCTTCATCGACGGCGACCAGGGCATTCTCGATTACCGCGGCTATCCCATCGCGCAACTGGCCGAGCACAGCAATTTTCT
>CAYVPL010000263.1:0-3752 GCA_964453755.1 uncultured Planctomycetales bacterium | reverse complement strand
CGAAGCCCGCGCTCACGAGATTGCGCAGAATGTTGCGCTTGATGCCGAAGTCGTAGCAGACCAGGGGCAGCGCGCCGGGCGCGAGCGCGTCCGGCTTGCCGGTGACGGGATCGGGCAGGCCTTCGCTCCAGGCGTAGGCTTTCTGACAAGTCACGCGGCCCGTCAGATCCAGGCCGTCGAGCGAGGCGTGGGCGCGCGCGGCGGCGACGAGTTCAGCCTCGGGCTCGCCTTGCGTGCTAAGCACGCCGCGCAGCGCGCCCTGCTCGCGCAGCTTGAGCGTCAGCTCGCGGGTGTCCACGCCGTCCATCGCGACCACGCCGTGGCGCCGCAGATAGGCGTCGAGCGGCTCGGTGGACTGCCACGACGAAGTGCGCGGCGTCAGCTGGTGCATGACGAAGGCCTCGGCCCAGCAGCGCGCGGATTCGTCGAAGATCGGATTGCAGCCGTAGTTGCCGATCTGCGGGTAGGTCATCACCACCGCCTGCCCGGTGTACGAGGGATCGGTGAGGATCTCCTGATACCCGGTCATCGAGGTGTTGAACACCAGCTCGAAGGCGCGGCGGCCCGGCGCGCCGACGCTGCGCCCGCGAAACACGCTGCCATCCTCAAGGGCCAAGACGGCTTCGCCGTGGGCCAGGACGGCTTCGTCCAGGGCCGGAGCGCCAGCGGGGGCGGAGCGGTCCATTCCCGCAATCTTCGCCGCTGCGGGCCGCGCTGGCAAGAAGGATCAGCCTTCCTGCGCGACTTCCGGCAGGTTCACCTTCATCCAAGCCCGCCACTCTTCGGCGCCGGGGCCGGGATCGGCGCCGGTGAGTTGCTGGAGGGCGCCGCGCACCGCGGTCGTGACGGAAGCGCCGAGCACGCGCACCGCCAGGACGGCGCCCTCGGTCAGCACGGCGACCTGCGGATCGGCGATCGCCGCGCCCAGCGCGACCTCGACGTCGAAATCCATCACCACGCTGATCTGGCGGCCGAAGAAGGCGTAGGACCCCGGCGATTGACGGCCGGCCGCGCTCAAGGTCATGACCAAAGCCTTGACCACGTAAGGATTGCCGGCGCCGTGCGCGGCGAGATTCTCGACCGCCCGCACGCGCGAGGAACTGGCGCGCTCGCGCCACATGCCCAGCGTCCACCAGCCGAGCGAGGCTTCCGGCTCCAGGGCGTGCAGCGTCGCGGCCGCGGCCGCGCGCGCCGCTGGGTGGTCGTCCTCGACGCTGGCTTCGAGCAGCGCGTGGCTCATGCTGATCTCGTGCTGGCGCTGCGCCAGCCGCGCGCCAACCCAGCGGCGGTCGGGATCGCGCGCGCGCAAAGCCTGCCGCAGATCCACCAGCCCGATGCGGCGCTCCGGCGAGCCAGAAGAACTCTCGCTGATCTCGGCCTCGAGGCGCCCGCACAGCAGGCCCGCGGCGCCGCCGCTGGATTTCTCCAGGCGCTTCCACAATTCCTGCACGCGCTCGTCGCGCTCGGTGTCCGGCGGCAGGGGATCCAGATTCCGGCCGATCCCGGCCAGCGCCGCCAGCCAGACTCCGCGCTCGGCGGCCGGCGGATCTTCGGCCAGCAGCAGGGTGAGCTGCCCGCGCTCGGCGCAGCGCCGCACCCAGGCGCCGTAGTCCAGTTCGCGCAGGGGCGCGAGGGCCGCGCGGTCCGCCGCGCCGTCCACGACCTCGGCCACCGCGTCGCGGCCGGCGTCGTAACTGCCGTGCGCGGTCTCGACGCGGCGGGCGCCGACTTGCGGGGCGCGGGAGCACTCGATGCGCGCGCCCGAATCGAGCACCGCGACTTGCTGGCAGGCCGGGAGGAGCAGGAGGAGGCTGAGCATGGATGCTGAGATCAGGAGCCGCGGACGTCGCCGGGCTTGAGGTTTGCGAGGTACCAGACCAGCCAGTCTTCGCGGCTGCGGCCGGTGAGTTCGCCGGCATAGAGGTCGAGGGCGGCGAGCAGCGCCGCGGTCAGTTCGGGCTCGACCCGCGTAACCTTGAAGCGGCTGCCCAGATCCACGTACTCGCGCTGCGGATCGGAGGGCGTCAGCAGCTTGTCGGTGTAGTTCACGTCATAGAGGCGCAGATCGAAGGGATCGTCGCCTTCGTGCGCGATCACGAAGATGTCGCGACCGGCGAATTGGAAGCGGTCGCCGTTCGGGTGGCCGGCGGCAGCCAGCACGTGCGTCAGCACCTTCAGGCCGCTCTTCCCGCAGTAGGCGCCGAGATGCCGCGCGGCGCGCAGGCGGGCGCCGCGCTCGCCGTGGGCGACCATGCGGGACCAGTAGTCCACGCTCGCGGCCGGATGCACTTCGGCGCAGCCGCGCGCCGCGCCGTCGGCGCCGGCCGCGTTGGAGTCCTCCAGCGAACCGGACATCAGCGGCTCGAGCAGGTTGAACTCCTGCTGCTTGCCGGCGATGCAACCCCCGGCGCGGCGCTGCGCCGGCCGTTTGCTGCGCAGAGCGCGCCGCAGATCCACGATGGAAACGACGCGCTCGCTGGCGGCCTGATAGGCGGCGGTGGCCTCTTCGCGCAGCCGCGCTGCGCAGAGCACGGTCTGGATCCAATTGTCTTCCATCACGCGCTCCCACAACCAAGCCACCCGGCGCTCGTGCGGCAGTTCCCGCGGCACGGGATCGAGGCGGGCGCCCCAGGCTTCGAGCAGCAGATAGGGCTCGAGACGCGGGCTGGTCAAGGCAAAGCGTTCGCAGTGCTGGGCCAGCGCGGTCAGTTGGCCGGCCGTGGAGAGATCCTGCGCGAGGCCCAGATCGTCCAGCACGCCGGAAGCGTGCAGGGCCAGCAACTGCTCGAGTTGGACGCCGCCGTCTTCCAGAGCGGCGACCGGATCGAGGGCGCTCGTCAAGCGGCCGAAGGGCGTGAGAATCTCCCGATCGCCGACTTCGGCTTGAAGGGATTCCACGCGCCGTCCCGACTCGGTGACGGCGATCTGGATCGCCGGCCGCTCCACGGCCGTCTGGGGGGCCGCGAGCAGAATCGCGGCCAGAAGGAAGGCGCCCGTCACCATCGCCGATTCCTAGGATTGCAAAGGCCGTGCCATTTGCGCGATCCGGGCGGCCAGGAAGCCGGCGCCGAAGCCGTTGTCCACGTTCACGACGGCCACGCCCGGGGCGCAGCCGTTCAACATGGCCAGAAGGGCCGCCAGACCCCCGTAGGAGGCCCCGTAGCCGATGCTCGTCGGCAGCGCGATGACCGGGCAGGCCACCAGGCCCGCCACGACGCTGGGCAGAGCCCCTTCCATGCCCGCCGCCACGACCAGGGCGTCCGCCGTGCGGAAGCGCTCGATCTGTGCGAGAAGACGCGGCAGCCCGGCCACGCCGACGTCATAGATCCGGTCGGCTGCGGCGCCGTGGAATTCCACGGTCAGAGCCGCCTCTTCGGCGATCGGCTTGTCGCTCAGGCCGGCGCAGAGCACCGCGACGTGGCCGCGGGGAATGGCGGCTTCGCGGCGCCAGCTGAGGCAGCGCGCTTCCTCGTGCCACACGGCCTCGGGCAGGCGCGCCCGCACGGCGTCGGCGGCCGCCCGGTCGGCGCGCGTCACGAGGACGCGGCCGTGCGCTTCCGCGATGCGCGCGGCGGCGGCTGCGGTCTGCTCCGGCGTCTTGCCTTGGGCGAACACGGCTTCCGGCGCGCCGGTGCGCAATTCGCGATGCGTGTCCACGCGCGCCTCGCCGCCGAAGGCGAAGGGCAAACTCGCCATGCGCTCCGCCGCGCGCGCCGGACTCAGGGCGCCGCTGCGCACTTCTTCGAACAACT
>CAYVPL010000262.1:0-3803 GCA_964453755.1 uncultured Planctomycetales bacterium | reverse complement strand
AATCACGCCGCTGTACGGCGAGGACGGATCTTGGCGCGGCCCGAACACGTTGAAGTAGCGCAGGCTGGCCGCGGCGATGCCGCGGCCAGCGGCTGCGCGGAGTGCTTCCTCGCCCATCAGCTTGTGCTCGGCGTACGGTGAACGCGGATCAGGTTCCTGATCCTCGCGCTTGGGAAGTTCCGGTCGTTCGCCGTAGATCGCGGAGCTGGACGAGAAGACAAACGAGCGCGTGCCCGCGGCCTCGGCGGCCGCCAGCAAGGCCAGCGTGGTGCCGTGATTGGCGCGCAGGGCCTCGCGCGGATGGGCGAAACTCCAGGGCACGCTGGCGCGCGCGGCGAAGTGAAAGATGCGCTCGACGCCGGCGCAGGCCGATTCCGCGGTGGCGGGGTCGGACGCGTCGCCGTGCATGATTTCCAGGCGATGCCCGTGCTGGCCGCCGGAAAGATGCGCGAGTTTGCCGCTCGAAAAATCGTCCAGCGCGCGCACGCGGCGCCCGGCGCGCAGCAGCGCGTCGCACACGTGCGAGCCGATGAAGCCCGCGCCTCCGGACACCAGATCCAGTCCGCTCACGAGCTTGCGCGCTGCAGGGCGGGTGTCAGGGTGGCGACGTACAAGGCCAGGCCCTCGGCCAGCCCGGTGCGCGGCTCCCAGCCGAGCTCGGCGGCCGCGCGCGTGCGATCGGCCCAGGTCAGCGGCACGTCGCCGGGCTGCGCCGGAGCGGCTTCGACGCGCACCGGCCGGCCGAGCGCGCGCCCCAACTCGGCGACCAGCGCGTCGAGGCGCGTGAGTTGCCCGGAGCCGAGGTTGTAGACCCGCCAGCCGTGCGCGCGTTCCAGCGCGCGGATTACGCCCTGCACCACGTCGCCGACGTAGGTGTAGTCGCGGAAGGAGTCGGCGCCGCCGCCGAAGAGCTGCACCGGCTCGCCGCGCAGGATCCGCTCGGTGAAGCGCGGAATCGCCATGTCGGGCCGCTGGCGCGGCCCGTAGGCGGTGAAGAAGCGCAGCACCGCGGCGTCGCAGCCATGCTGGTGGTGCGCGACGTGGGTCACCAATTCCGCCGCGTGCTTCGAGGCGGCGTAGGGCGACAGCGGCCGGCCGATCGGCTGATCTTCGCGGAACGGCCCCGGCTCGGCGCCGTAGACGCTGGACGAGGACGCCAGCACGAAGCGGGCTTCCGGGGAGCCGGCGCGCAGCGCGTCGAGCAGCACCTGGGTGCCGCGCACGTTGACGTCGAAGTAGAGCTCGGCTTGCGTCAGCGAGGGCCGGACTCCGGCGCGGGCCGCCAGATGCGCGACGGCGTCGAAGGGGCCGCGCTCGGCGATCGCGCGGTCGAGGGCCGGACGGTCGCGGAGGTCGGCCTCGATCAGGCGGAAGCGCGGGTGCGCCAGCGCGCCGCGCAGATGCTCGCGCTTGGCGGCCGGCGCGTAGTAGTCGTCGAAATTGTCATAGCCCGTGACCTCGCAGCCTTGCTGCAGCAGAGCCTCGGTCAAATGCGATCCGATGAAGCCGGCGGCCCCCGTCACGAGAACGCGCTGCAGCGGCCGGGCGGCGAGGACGGTCATGCGGCGCGCTCACTCTACCGTGACAGATTTGGCCAGATTGCGCGGCTGATCGATGTCGCGGCCCAGGAGCAGGGCCGTTTCATACGCCAGCAGCTGCAAGGGCACCACGTTGACGAGCGGCGCCAGCAGTTCCGGCACGGCGGGCACCGGCAGCACGAAGTCGGCCAACTCCGCGACCTTCGCGTCGTCGGCGGCGGCGACCGCGACGATGCGCCCGCTGCGCGCGCGCACTTCCTGCAGGTTGGAGAGCATTTTCTCGTACGTGCGTCCGGGCGTGGCCAGCGCGACGACCGGGAACTCCGGGTCAATCAGCGCGATCGGCCCGTGCTTCATCTCCCCCGCCGGGTAGCCCTCGGCGTGGATGTAGCTGATTTCCTTGAGCTTCAGCGCGCCTTCCAGCGCGATGGCGTGCTGCAGCGCGCGGCCCAGGAACAGGCAGGAGCGCACTTGCGCCAGGAAGCCCGCGGCGCGGCGCACGGCGGCCAGCGCCTCGGCGGTGAACAGCGCGTCCATGCGTGGGCGCAGGCTGCGCAGGTCGGCCAGGCGGGCGCGGCCCGCGGCGGCGTCGAGCACCCCGCGCGCGCGGCCAAGCCGGATCGCCAGGAGATACAGCGCCACCACCTGCCCCATGAAGGCCTTGGTGCTGGCCACGCCGACTTCGGGGCCGCAGTGCGTGAGGATCAGGTGATCGGCCTCGCGCGCCAGCGTGCTGCCGCGCACGTTGCAGATGCCCAGCACGCGGCCGCCGCGCCGTTTGACTTCGCGCAGGGCGCGCAGGGAGTCGGCGGTTTCGCCGCTCTGCGACACGACCACCGTGAGGGCGTCGCCCTCTTCGAGTTCGGCGCTGTAGAGGAATTCACTGGCGTTGAGGGTCTCGCCGGGCAGGCGCGCGAGAGCCCCGAGGAATTGCTGCCCGATCATCGCCGAGTGCAGCGAGGTGCCCATGGCCATGAAGCGCACGCGCCCGATCTTGCTCAACTCGGCGTCGCCCAGGCCAAAGCCCTCTTCGAACTCCACGTCGCCCTCGACGTCGCGGCAGCGGTCGAAGGCGGTGCGGGCCAGCACGTCCGGCTGCTCGTGGATCTCCTTGAGCATGAAGTGCGGATAGCCCTGCTTCTCGGCCTGCTCCGGCGTCCAATCGCAGCGCAGGCTGGCGCGCTCGACCTTGCGGCCCGCGCGGTCGTAGATCTGGTGCCGCGTCGGCTCGAGCACGGCGTGCTCGCCGTTCTCGAGCACCACGAATTCCCGCGTCACCGGCAGCAGCGCCGGCATGTCGCTGGCGGCGTAGCGGCCGCGCGCGCCGATGCCGAGCACCAGCGGCGAATCCTGGCGCGCGACGACGATCGTGCCGGGTTCCGAGGCCGCCAGCACCACCAGTCCGTAAGAGCCCTCGATGCGCTGCAGGGTGGCCAGCACGGCCTCGTGCAGCGATTTCTGGCGCCGCACGTGCCAGGCCACGAGATTCGCGATCACCTCGGTGTCGGTTTCCGTCGTGAAGGCGTGGCCGTCGGACTGCAGCCAGGAGCGCAGTTCGAGAAAGTTCTCGATGATGCCGTTGTGCACCACCACGATTTCGCCGCGGTCGTCGCGGTGCGGGTGCGCGTTGCGATCGGCCGGCACGCCGTGCGTGGCCCAGCGCGTGTGCGCCACCGCCACCGAGGAAGCCGGCAGCGCGTCGCGCTCGAGCTCCTTTTCCAGCTCGGCGATCTTGCCGGTCTTGCGCCGCACCTCGATTTTCCCGCCGTGCTGCACGGCCATGCCGGCCGAGTCGTAGCCGCGGTACTCGAGGGTCTTGAGGCCCGCCAGCACCGCCCCGCGCACGTCCTCGCCGGTCGAGATCGCCGCGACGATGCCGCACATGTCAGATGCCGGCGCCGAGGCGCTCGCGGAAGAAGGGCAGGGTGCGGCGCAGGCCCTCGTCCAGGCTGACGCGCGGCTCCCAGCCGAGCAGGCGCCGCGCCTTGCCGATGTCGGGCCGGCGGCGCCTCGGGTCGTCCTGGGGCAGCGGGTGGAATTGCACCGGCGCGCTGCAGCCGGTCACGCGGCGCACCGCTTCGGCGAATTCGAGAATCGTGTTCTCGACCGGGTTGCCGACGTTGACCGGCATCGGCTCCTCGCTCTCCATCAGGCGCATGCCGCCCTCGAGCAGATCGTCGACGTAACAGAACGAGCGCGTCTGCTGGCCGTCGCCGAAGACCGGCAGCGGCTGGTTGCGCAGCGCGGCGGCGACGATCGCGGGCA
>CAYVPL010000261.1:0-3823 GCA_964453755.1 uncultured Planctomycetales bacterium | reverse complement strand
AAGGTCCCTACCATTTACCCCAAAATCCATGAGGATCTCGGGGGCCATCTGGTATTAGCCACCGTTTCCAGTGGTTGTGCCAGTGCCGGGGATACGTTAACCATGTATTACTCACCCTTTTGCCGCTTTACTCATCCTTGCGGACTTTCACGCGCGACTTGCATGCCTAATCCACGCCGCTAGCGTTCACTCTGAGCCAGGATCAAACCCTTCACTTTGTTTGTAGCCAACCTTCGCTTGAGTTCCTTGCGGATCTCGCACTCTGGTTCGCAGGGTTTGTCCGGCAAAAATCAGCGCTTCTTCTCTTTCGACAGGGTCATCCTTGTTTTGAGAGAACGGGGCCGACTGCGGCCCGTTGGGTTGCTCCGTGAGGAGCCGGTTGGGCATTTTGCGCCTGCGGTCGGCAGGCGTCAAGTACCAAACGGAATCTCGAGGGAGCGGCCGCGCCGACGCCGAAATCACCCTTTGACGGGGAGTCCGTGCCGAAGCGGGGCGATATGGTAAGGCCTCATGGATCGGCGTCAAGTCTCCGCCGCAAGAAAATGATCGCCCCCGGCAGCTGGACCGGCGAGGAGGCCCGAGCCTTCGACCAGTACCTGCAGCAAAGTATCGGCTTGCCGGCCGCCCTCTTGATGGAGAATGCGGCCGCCGGCCTGGCGCAAGCCATCACCCAACTTGCGCAGGAGAAAGGGTTTACAAAGATCTTGCTTCTGTGCGGAACTGGCCACAACGGCGCGGATGCCTTGGTCGCGGCACGCCACCTGGCCGGGGGCGATCTGGACCTCCGCGTCGCCCTCCCACTCGGCCCGCCGCGCGCGCTGAGCCTCGGCGAGCCGGCTCTAGCCATCCTGCCCCGCCTCGGCCTGCGGCCCCCCCATCCCGACACCCCCCTGGCCGATCTCCTGGCCGACCGCGACCTGGTGGTGGACGCCCTCTTCGGCCTGGGCCTCGACCGCCCGATCCTCGGGGCCGCCGCCCGCCTGATTCAGGCCCTCAACGCCACCCAGAAGCCGGTCCTGGCCGTGGATCTGCCCAGCGGCCTCGACGCCACCACCGGTCAGGTCTGGGGCTCGGCCGTGCGCGCCACCTGGACCCTCAGTTTCGTCGCCCCCAAGCAGGGCTTCACCCGCGGCGCCGGGCCGGAACTGTGCGGCGAAGTGCGCACCGCCGGCATCGGCCTGAGCGCCGGATTCGCCGATTCCTGGCTGCGGGCGCGCCGCGCCGCGCTCAGGCGTGAATCTTGACTTTGGCGCCGGGGCCGACCAGATCGAAGAGTTCGAGCACGTCGCTGTTGTGCATGCGCACGCAGCCGCCGGTCTCGAAGCTGCCGATGGTCTGCTCGCTGTTGGTGCCGTGCAGGCCGTACTGCTTGTCCTCGGCGAAGCCGAGCCAACGCTCGCCCAGCGGGTTTTCCGGATTGCCGTAGGGCACCGCAGGGGCGCTCGGCGGGTAGTAAACGGGCTGTTTCTCGCAGACCTTGAGCGTGAACTCCCCCAGCGGCGTCGGCGATTCCGGCTTGCCGGAACTGGAGGCGTAGATGCGCACCGGCAGATCGCCGGCGAAGACGGCGACGAAGCGCAGCTGGCGCCAGGCCTCGACGCGCAGCGGAGTGGACGGAATGCGCAACTTGTCGCCGACCGCGATGTTGTCGCCCTTGCGGCGGTTGAAGAGCTTGATCCAGCCCGGCTCGGTCGGCTGGCCCTGCTTGCGCAGATTGCTGCAGATCTTCCAGTAGGAGTCGTTCTTGACCACCACGTACTCCTTCGCCGGAATCACCCCGCCGATCCCGTCGGCGACGCGCTTGGCCAGCGGCGCCAGTTCCAGGATGCGTTCGCGCGGATAGCCGGCCGTGGCCATGCCGCTCACGAGGCGGCCGAGGGCTTGGCCCCCGCGCACGGTCTCGTTCAGTTCCAGGGCGCGCACGGCCAGGAGCTCGTTCCAGGCCAGATAGGTGGCGCTGTTGGCGCCGCCGGTGAGGATGGCCTGCTCCAGGCCGGCCGTGCCGCCGGCGCCGTAAGCCTGCGCCAGGCGCTGGAAGTCGGCGCCGAGCGCGGTGGGCGCCTTTTGCGCCACTTGCGTCTGGTAGGCCGCGGCGCCGCCCTGCAGGGCCTGGCCGAAGGCGGCCAGCGCGGCCGCGGATGCTTTGCCGCCCGGGTCGGCCTGCCGCGAGGCCGCCTGCGCGCGGTGCCAGGCATCCAGGGCGGCCACTTCACTGCCCTCGTTGCGCTTCGGCGCGCTGGCGGGGACGGCCTGGACTTCTTCGGATTTCGGCTGGACCGCGGGCGCGGCGGGCGGTTCCGTGGTCGGCTTGCCGAGATCGAGCTTCACCTCTTCGACGACGTGATTCGCGTCAGAATCGGCTTCTTTGGCGCCGCAGGCAGTCGCAAGGCAGAGCAGGGGGACGAAGAAAAGTCGGAGGGGTTGCACCTCGGCATTCTGCCGGGGGCTCGCCGCGGATTCCAGCGCAAACGGGGTTCCGCTGAATTCGCGCCCGGGAAAACGACGCGCCCCGCATTCTTCTTCTTGCGAAGGCGGATGCGGGGCGGCGTGTGTGTCGCGGCCGGCGGGGTCAGGACCACCAGGTCCCTCGATCAAAGTGGGACGCAGCCCGAGGCGGTTTACCCGTCCCGGAGCGATGCTCCCGTTCAGGAATCATCGGACCGGAGGCCGTATGCCCCGGCGAACCGCGGACACGCTCAGACTCTAGCGCTCGCCGGCAACTTCGTCACGCCGACGTGGATTTGCTGCTCATCGGGCATCTCGCAGGCCTTCAGATCGGCCGTGGGCGCGTCCAGCAACTCCAGGCCCTGCGGAGCCAGGACTTCCTCGGCAATCCAGCGGCCGTGCTCCTCCAGAGCCTTCCGGATTTCGCCGGTGGCGTGGATCCGGACGCCGATCCGGTCGCCGATCGCAAATCCGCTTTCCTTGCGCTGGGTCTGGAGGCGGCTGATGACCTCGCGGGCCAGCCCTTCGCGCACGAGTTCCGGCGTGAGCGCCGTGTCGAGCACGATGGTGACGAAGCCGTCGGACTCGGCTTCCTGGCCGGCGGCCGCCTGGTAGAGGATCAGCACGTCCTCCGCGGTGACGAGGACGCCCTCGACTTCGCGCAACTGGCCCCACTGAATGGCCTGCGCCTCGGAGTAACTGAGCTTGCCGATCGCGGCCGCCACCGCCTTCATTTTCGCGCCGGCTTTCGGACCGAGCGTCGGGAAGTTGGGCTTGATCACGGTGCGGACGCCGGCCGCGTCGGGATCCTCCTCCCACACGACTTCTTTGACGTTCAATTCTTCCTTCAGCTCGCGCTCGAAATTCATCGGCGAAGGCAAATCCGGGCTGACTTTGAACGATGTCAGAGTCGGCAGCAGCACCGTGAGGCGCCGCAGCGGCTGGCGCGTGCGGATCCCGACCTTCTCGCGCTTGGCACGGCCGAGTTTCGCCACGCGCAGCACCGGCTCGAGGGCCAGTTCCAGCGGCGTCAGCGCCTGCGCGCGCGGCGCGGGCGCCGGGAAACTGCGCATGTGCACCGATCCGCCTTCGGGCAGCAGGCGTCGTGCCAGGTCTTCGGCGAGGAACGGCGCAATGGGCGCGCACAGGCGGCAAACCGCCTCCAGGACCTCGTGCAGGGTGGCGAAGGCGTCCAGCTGATCGGGCCGCGTGGTGCCGCCCCAGAAGCGCGGGCGCGAGCGGCGCACGTACCAATTCGACAAATGATCCACGATCAGGCCGTCGAGCGCGCGCGCCGCGAGATGCGGCTCGAGCGTCTCCCAGGCCTGCGCGCAGGCCAGCGCCGCGCCGTCGAGGCGGTCGAGGATCCAGCGGTCCA
>CAYVPL010000260.1:0-3852 GCA_964453755.1 uncultured Planctomycetales bacterium | reverse complement strand
GATCGCGATCGTGACGCACTCCATGCAGCAAGCGGCGCGCGTCAGCGACTACACCGCCCTGTTCTACTTCGGGCGCCTGATCGAATACGGTCCGACCGCCGAAATCTTCCAGCGGCCGCGCCGTCCGGAAACCGCCGATTACATCCAAGGCCGCTTCGGCTAAGCCTCATGACCAAGCACCTCTTGAGGGACCTGGAGCAGCTCGGCGAAGACCTGCTGCACATGACCACCGCCACCGAGACTGCCTTCGCGCAGGCGCTCGAGAGCATCCTCACGCGCAACGTCGAACTGGCCAAGCGAGTGGTGGAAGGGGACGTGGACATTGACAAGATGGAGGTCCACCTGGAGGAGGACGCGCTGAAGATCCTGGCCCTGCACGTGCCGGTGGCCAGCGATCTGCGCTTCGTGGTGTCCGCGATCAAGATGAACCACGACTTGGAGCGCATCGCCGACGTGGCCGCCAACATCGCCAAGCGCACCATCGAGATGTCCGCGATGCCGCCGGTGACGCCGCCGGAGCACTTCGACCGCATGGCCCAGCAGGCGCGCACCATGCTGCGCGAAGCCATTCTGGCGCTGGTCCGCCGCGACGGCGAGCTGGCGCGCCGCGTCTGCGCCGCCGACGACGAGGTGGACACGCTCCAGCGCATGATTCTCAAGCAATTGGAAGAGCGCATGAAGCACGAGCCGCAGGCGATTCCCGCGCTGCTGCGCTGGACCAACGCGGTGCGCAACATCGAGCGCATCGCCGACGGCGCCACCAACGTGGCCGAGGACGTGATCTACCTGGAAGAGGGCGAGATCATCCGCCACCGCGGCTTCACCAAGAAGTCCGCCGATTCCGGCCCGACGGACCGCGGTCGCTGAACTCTCTGAGACCGCTCCTCGTCACCGGCGTCAACGGCTTTCTCGGCCGCGCGGTCGCCGGCGAACTGCATCGGCGCGGCGTGGCATGGCGGGGCGCCGCGCGCGCCGGCGCCGATCTCACGGGACTGCCCGTGGCCACGCACGGCATCGTGCGCGTCGGCGACCTGGGTCCGGACACCGACTGGCGCGCCGCTCTCGACGGCGTTGAGGCCGTCCTGCACCTGGCTGCGCGCGCTCACGCGGCGGCGGCCGCTCCGTCCGCGGAGCTTCAGCGCGCCAACGTCGAGGGCGTCCGCGCGCTGGCCGCGCAGGCCGCGGCCGCCGGTGTGCGCCGCTTCGTGCTCGTCAGCAGCATCAAGGCCATGGGCGAGAAGACGGCTCCCGGCGCCGTCTGGACGGAGCTTCAGCCTTGCGCGCCGGAGGACGCCTACGGCCGCAGCAAACTCGCCGCCGAGCAGGCGGTGCGCGCGGAGGCGGGCGCGATGGAGGTCGTGGTGCTGCGCTTTCCGCTCCTCTATGGTCCCGGCGCGCAGGGCAACCTCCTGCGCTTGATGCGCGCCCTGCAAGCCGGACGGCCGCTGCCCTTCGGCGCCGTGCGCAACACCCGCAGTTTGCTCGGCGCCGCCAACGCCGCCGACGCCTTGCTGCTCGCTGCCTTCCATCCGCTGGCCGCCGGCGGCACCTTCCTCGCGCGCGACGTCGACTTCTCGACGCCCGATCTCCTGCGCGCGCTCGGCGCCGCCCTCGGGCGCCCGCCGCGGCTGTGGCCCATTCCGGTGGCCCTGCTGCGCCTCTCTCCCTTTGCCCGCCCCGCGCTGCGCCGCCTCACCGGCAGCCTGCGCCTCGACGACTCCCTGCTGCGCGCGCGCCTCGGCTGGTCGCCGCCGCACGATCCGCGCGTCATCATGCAGGAGATGGCCCAGGCCTTCCTCGCCGCCTCACCGCGCCCATGATCCTGCTGCCTCCGGTCACGCTGCTGCTCGCCGCCGTCGGCACCGCCTGGCTGGCGCGCCCCGGCAACCGCGTCGCGGCCACCGCGCTGCCGGACGCCCGATCCCTGCACGCGCGCGCCACGCCCTCCGGCGGCGGCCTCGCCGTGGTGGCCGCGCTGCTCGTCGCCGATCTGCTGATGCGCTTCGTGATTCCCACCGGCGAGCCCGGTTCGGCACTGCTGCCGCACCCCAACCTGCTCGCGGCCCTCCTGCTCGTCGCCGGCATTTCCTGGGCCGACGACCGCCGGCCGCTCCCACCCGCGTTGCGCCTGCTGATCCACGCTGGCGCCGCCTTCCTCGTGATCGGCGCTGATTTGACAATCGGCGACGGCGCCCTCGCGCGCGCCGCCAGCTTCTTGCTCGTGATCTGGTCCATCAATCTCTTCAACTTCATGGACGGAATGGACGGCTTCGCCGGCGGCATGGCAGTGATCGGCTTCGGCGCGCTGGGCGCGCTCGGGCTCGCTGCCGGCGCCGACGATTACGCGCTGGCTGCGCTGACCGTGACCGGCGCCTTCGCGGGCTTTCTGGCCTGGAACTTTCCGCCGGCGCGCATCTTCCTCGGCGACGTGGGATCGGCGCCGCTGGGCTTGCTGGCCGCCGCCTTCAGTTTCTGGGGCATCCGCGACGGCTGGTTCGCCGCGCCGGTGCCGCTGCTGATTTTCGCTCCCTTCTGGGTGGACGCCACTCTGACCTTGCTGCGCCGCCTGATCCGCCGCGAAAAAATTTGGCAAGCGCACTGCAGCCACGCCTATCAGCGTCTCGCCCGCGCCGGCTGGGGCCATCGCAAGACGACGCTGGCCGAATACGCCCTCATGCTGATCTGCGCCGCCGCCGCGGCCGCTTACCAGCACAGCAACGCCGGCCCGCGCCGCGGCATTCTGGCGGGCGCCGCCGTCCTGTTCCTGCTGTCCTGGCTCCTGATGCGGCGCGTGGAACGGGCTGCGCAGGGAAGAAATGCGGCCTCCGCCGCGTCCTAAAGGCAATTCTCCCCGGGGTCCAAGCCCCGGGCCTTGTTAGAATCGGCCACCGCGGGGCGCCCCCCAGCCGCGGTCTTCAGCATGCTCGGCTTCCTGGACCGTTTCAGCCGCCGCGAAAAACAGGCGGTCCTGGTCATCATGGACGCAGGGCTGTTCGCCCTCACCCTGTGGGCGGCCTTCGCGATCCGCGCCGGCAGCTGGAACCCCAATCTCCGCGGCTATTACTGGACCTTTCTCTCGGTCCTGCTGATCACGCGAATTCCGATTTTCATCCGCCTCGGCCTCTACCGGGCGGCGCTGCGCTATCCCAGCACCAAAATCACGCGCACCGCGATCCTGGGCGTGCTGCTCTCCACGCTCGCGGCCGGCACGGCGCTCTTCCTGCTGCGCCCGAGTTTCGCCTCGCGGGTCGCCTTGTTCGTGCTGGAGCCGCTGCTGGCGATTCTCGCCGTGATCGCCAGCCGGGAATTCCTCGCCCACCTGATGCTGCGGTACGTGCAGCGCGCGCGCGCCGCCGAGCCGGTGATCATCTACGGCGCCGGCGTCGCCGGCCTGCAGCTGGCGCAGTCCCTGCAGGTGGGCGGGCAGATGCAGCCCATCGCCTTCGTGGACGACGACCCCTCGAAGTGGGGCATGCAGCTGGTGGATCTCGACGTGCATCCCTCCAGCCGCCTGCGCGAGCTCGCCCTGCGCCACCGCGTGCGCACCGCGCTGCTGGCCGTGCCGAGCACCGGCGTGGACGATCGCCGCGCCATGCTGCGCCGCCTCGAGGAGGCCGGGCTCAAAGTCAAAGAAGTGCCGAGCATTCTCGAGCTCCTGCTCGGCCGCCAGCCGCTCAACCGGCTGCACGAAGTGAACTCGGACGAGTTGCTCGCGCGTCGCGTCGTGCTGCCCGACGACTCGCTGCTGCGGCAGGTGGTGACCGGGCGCACCGTGCTCGTGACCGGCGCGGGCGGCTCGATCGGCAGCGAGCTCTGCCGGCAGCTGGCTCCGCTCGGCCCGGAGCAGATCGT
>CAYVPL010000259.1:0-3855 GCA_964453755.1 uncultured Planctomycetales bacterium | reverse complement strand
GTCTCGGTGGCCGGCACGCGCTGCACGCGATGGCCGCCCGACTCCCAGCGCATGTTGCGGAACACCTCCTCGCCGCTGAGCTTGAAGATGATTTCCTTCAGCCCGCCCATGTCCGACGCGGACGTGTCCATCACTTCCAGCTTCCAGCCGCGCAGCGCCGCAAAGCGCTGGTACATGCGCAGCAGATCGGCGGCGAACAGCGCCGCTTCTTCGCCGCCGGTGCCGGCGCGGACTTCGACGATCGCCGGGCGATTGGAATCCGGATCGTCCTCCAGCAGGCGATCCATCATCTCTTCGGAGAGCGCGGCGTTCTCGCGTTCGAGCGCGGGAATTTCTTCCTCCGCGAGCGCGGCCATCTCCGCGTCGCCGCCGGCGACGAGTTCGCGCGCCTCCTGGAGCGAACGGCGCACCTCGCCCCAACGCGCCCACGGATCGAGCACCTTCTGCAGGCTGCCGAGCTCCTTGAGCAACAAGCCGTAGCCGGGCTTGGAGGCGCGACCGGGCAAAGCGAGCTCGTCCTCGAGGGCGCTCTTGCGCTCCGTCAGAACCGCCACGCGACGGCCCAGCAGCTCGACCAGATCCATCTCGGTCCCGCCGCGCCAGAGCGCGGCAGCAGCCTAGGCCTTGCGGGCGTAGCGCTTCTGGAAGCGGTCGACGCGCCCTGCGGCGTCCAGCAGCTTCTGCGTTCCGGTGTAGAAAGGGTGACAGACCGAGCAGATCTCGACGTGGATCTGCTTGATCGTCGCTCGGGTCTGGAACTCTGCGCCGCAGCCGCACTTGACGTGGCAGTCGACGTAGTTCGGGTGGATGCCTTCCTTCATGGATCGCGCCGGCCGGTGGCCGGATTCGGGCCGGACATTCTAGCGGCGGTATCCCGCTTGCGCCAATAGCGCCGCAACGGCCGGCTCGCCCAGCCCGATGACGGTGCCAGGATCCCCCGCCGTCAACTGGGCATGCCGCCCCGCCCAGCCTTGCAAACCGTAGGCGCCGGCCTTGTCGCGCCACTCCTCGCCGGCCAGGTAATCCTGCAATTCGGCTTCAGGAAGGACCCGGAAGCGCACGCGGCTCTCGTCGGCGCGCTCGAAGCGGCGGCCGGCAGGATCGATCAGCACGGCGCCGGTCCAGACCGCGTGTTCCCGCCCGCTGAGGCTGCGGAGCATGGCCTCGGCCTCGGCGCGATCGGCGGGTTTGGTCAGAAACTGACCGTCGAGGCACACCAGGGTGTCGGCTGCCAGGATCCAGGCCGAGTCCGGAAGGGCGCGGCGCACCACTTCCGCCTTGTGCCGCGCATGGCCCAGCACGCGCTCGGCCGGATCCGCGGCCTGCGAAGGCCCGTCGTCCGGCGCCGGCACGCACGTGAAGCGCATGCCCATGCGCGTCAGCAATTCGCGGCGCCGGGGCGAGGCGCTGGCCAGCACCAGGCGCGGGGCGCCTGCGGACACGCTCAGGACGAAGTCTTCGACTTCGGGCGCGGCGGCTTCTTCGCCGCAGGAGCCTTGGCCGGCGCCGTCTTCGCGGCCGCGGGTTTGCCGCTGCCGGCCAGCGGGACGTCGTAGCCGACTTCCAACAGCAGCGCGACCAGCGCCGGCTCGGCGAGCGACTGCCGGCCTTTGAACGCCTCGAGCAGAGCCTCGGTCTTGCGGCAGCGCGGCGGTTTGGTCACGGGCATCAGGCGCGCCAGCGCGCACAGCGCCAGGTAATTCGGATAACGCAGCTTGCCGCTCGTCACCGGATCGAGGAGTTCGCGGACGGCCGCTTCCTTGGGATTGACGCCGACCATGCCCAGGCGCGCGAAGAGGCGCTTGAGGGCGGGCGTGAGCGGCACTTGCCCGGCGTTCTCACTTCCTTCGAGCGCGTCGAGGTCGAGCACCGTCGAGGAGTGGTGCGGCGCCATCGACAGCGCGGACAGCAGCTTGCCGCGCCGCTCCGGGCTGGCGTCGTAGAGCCAGTCCAGTTCAAGGTGGTTCTGCAAGCCGAACACGCGGCGCAGATATTCCTGCGCGCTGACGGCGCGGATCTGCGCGTCGCCGATGCGCGCATGCGTCAGCGAATCCTGCACTTCGAAGTGGCGGGCCACGCGCACTTCATTCCAGTGCACGAAGGTTTCCTTGAGCGCCCTGACGCTGCGCTCGCCCACGGCATAGGTGCCGTTGTCGCCCTGCAGCACGAGCGCCATGAGGCGCTCGAGAGCGTTGGTTTCCTTCAGGCGCGCGGGAATCTGGAAGACCTTGCTCTCGATGCGAGCGAGGAACTCGGCCAGTTCGTCCGCGGTGGCACGGGCTTTCGGCATCGCCGCTGTCCGCTACTTGCCGGCTTTCTTCGTGCGGGCGAGGCGGGCGGCGGCGCGCGTGCGCCGCTTCTGCGACGGGCTGACCTTGCGGAACGGAATCTCGATTCCGCGGTCCTTCAGCATGGTGGCCACCGTTTCCGAGGGCTGCGCGCCCACCGAGAGCCAGTGCTTGGCGCGCTCCTCGTTGAGCACGAAGGCCTTGCCGGGCTGCGGATCGAGCGGGTCGTAGTGACCGAGCAACTCGATCTCGGCGCCGTCGCGGCGCGTGCGCTCGTCGAAGACGCAGATGCGGAAGAAGGGCCGGTTCTTGCGGCCGAGACGCTTGAGGCGAAGGGCGACTGCCATGCGGGCGATTGCGAAGTCTGCGGTGCGGGTGCGGGGTGAATCTAAGCGGTCGGGAATCCGGGCATGCCGGGCAGACGGCCGCGTTGCTCGAGGTCCTTGAGCAAGCGCTTCTTCGAGCGTCCGCCCGAGAAGAGACTGCTCATGGACTTCATCTGCTTCTGCATCTCTTGGAAAGACTTGTAGAGCCGGTTGACGTCGGCGACCTCGACTCCGGCCCCGCCTGCGATGCGCTTGCGCCGGCCGCCGTCGAGAATCTCCGGGTGCAGCCGTTCCGCCGTGGTCATGGAGAGGATGATCGCCTCCATGCGCCGGAACTGCTTGTCGTCCACCTGCCCTAAAAGGCCGGACATTCTACCCATTCCGGGCATCATTCCCAAGACCTTCTGGAAGGAACCCATCTTTTGCAGGGTTCGGAACTGATCCAGCAGGTCCTGCATGGTCAGTTTGCCGGTCATCAGGCGCTGGTAGTCGACGACCGATTGCTCTTCCTGGAGGGCCTCCTGGGCCTTTTCGACCAGGCCGACGACGTCGCCCAAGTCCAGGATGCGGCTGGCGAGGCGCTCGGCGTCGAATTCTTCGAGGTCGTCGGGCTTTTCGCCGACCCCCAGGAAGGACACGGGCTTGCCGGTGACCGTGCGGGCCGAGAGGGCCGCCCCACCGCGGGCGTCGCCGTCCATTTTGGTCAGGACCAGGCCGTGCAGGTCGAGGCGAGCGCTGAAGGCGCGGGCCGATTCGACGGCGTCCTGGCCGGTCATCGCGTCGAGGACCAGATAGGTGGCGTCGGGCTGGGCGACTTCCGCCACTGCCGCGATCTCGTCCATCAGACCCGCGTCCACGTGCAGGCGGCCGGCCGAGTCGATGATGAGGGCGTCGAAGCGCTCGGCCTCGGCGCGGGCCCGCGCGCGTTTGGCCACGCCGACCGGATCCACGCCTGGACCCGGATCTTCGGCATGCACGGGCAGATCCAGTTTGAGACCGAGCTGGCGCAGCTGATCCACGGCGCCGGGGCGCTGCAGATCGCAGGCCGCCAGCAGGACACGCCGATTCTGACGCTTGCGCATCCACAGGCCCAATTTGGCGGCGGTGGTGGTCTTGCCTGCGCCCTGCAGGCCGGCCAGCAAGAGCACCATCGGGTAGCGCGGATCCTTCGGCAGCGCCGGTTGATCGGACTTCATCAGGCCGACCAGTTCGGCGTGGAAGGCGCCGATCACCTGTTGCGC
>CAYVPL010000258.1:0-3858 GCA_964453755.1 uncultured Planctomycetales bacterium | reverse complement strand
TTCTGCACCAGCTGCGGCCGGACGCGCCCGCGCTCGCCAGCGCAACGATCCTGGCCGCCGGCCTGCTGCTGGAACTCCTGCGCGCGCGGCCGGCGGGGGCGCGCGCGGCGCGCGCGCTGCTGGCGATCGTGCTGGCCGGCCCCGCGAGTTTGACATTTTTCTGCCGCCTCGCCGAACTTCCGGCGCCGACGGCGCTCGAGGCGGCGAATCCCTGGCGCTTCGCGGCGGCGCCGCAGCCCGCCGCCGCGCGCTTCGAAGCCGCCGGCCACGTCTGGCACGCGCCGCCGCGCGTCGAGCCTTGGCCTCTCAGCGCCGCCGCCGACGCGGGCTCGCGCCGCCGCGCCTGGCTGCTGGCGGCGGGCGTGGGGGGCGCGGCCTTCGCCTTGGTCTGGACCCGGAAGCCCGTGGCCCTGCTGGCCCTGTTGGCTGCGGGCGCCGGACCGCTGCTGCTGCAGCCCGCGCCCCGCGCCATCCTGTTCGAATCCGCCGAGCCGGGCAGGCCCCTGCTGCTCGAGCTCGCGGCCAGTTTCCGGCCCGGCGGCGATCTGGCTTGGGATCCCGAGCGCGCTGCCGGTCCTCCGGGCGTCCGCTCCCGTCTGGCTGCCCCGGGCGAGTTTCCTGCCGCGCCGGAGGTGGCCTGGCTCGAACGGCATCCGCTGCGCGCGGCCCGGCAGGAGGGGCCGGAGGGGGCGCTGCAGATCCTGGCGTGGTACGCCGACGCGGATCGTGCGGCGGGAGCCGTACGCTGGAGTCTGCGGACCGACGGGGTGCTCGTGCGCCGCCCGCTGCCCTCCTAGGGCTTGCCCATCCAGCCAGCCGTGCCTAGAATGCTCAGCCCTTTCGGGATCCAATCCCGCAGGCAGGGATCTGGCGCAGGCACACGAAGCCTCGCGGCACCCACGGACACACAGACGATGCGACCCACGACCTCTCACATGAAGGCGGGCAAGTTCAGCCCGGAATGGCACCTGGCTGACGCCGAGGGCCAAGTGGTCGGCCGTCTGGCCGTCCGGCTGGCGATGATCCTGATGGGCAAGCACAAGCCCACCTATTCTCCGCACCTGGAGAACGGCGATTCGGTCGTGGTGCTCAACGCCGAGAAGGCGGTCTTCACCGGCAACAAGGCGAACGTCAAGACCTACGAGCACTTCACCGGATATGCCGGCGGCCTGCGCTCGACGACCTACGCGAAGTTGCACGATGAGCAACCGGAGCGCGTGCTCGAGAAAGCGGTGGAGCGCATGCTCCCGAAGAACCGCCTGCGCCGCGCGCGCATGAGCCGTCTCCACGTGTACGCGGGCGGACAACACCCGCACGTCGCCCAGAAGCCGAAGCCCTTGGCCTAAACCCGATTCCATGCGCGACGAGAAAGAGCCCCTGTTCGAATTTGACGCCAAGATCGCCGACATCGGCGCGGCCACGGCGGAAGCTCCGGCTGAGCCGATCATCCTGATTGATCCGACTGGCCGGATCACCGAGCCGGGCCCGAAGGGCTATCACTGGGGCACCGGCCGCCGCAAGAACGCGGTGGCGCGGGTGCGCGTGCGCCTGGGCTCCGGCGAATTCGTGGTCAACGGCAAACCGCTGAAGGAGTACTTCACGCGGACCATGGACCAGGAGTCCTGCCTCGGCCCGCTGCGCAGCCTCAAGGTGCGCAAGAAAGTGGACGTCGTCGTGAACACCTTCGGCGGCGGCGTCACCGGCCAGAGCGGCGCGGTGCGCCTCGGCCTGGGCCGCGCGCTGCTGAAGCTGTATCCGGACGCGCTGCCGACTTTGCGCCACGACGGCCACATGTCGCGCGATCCGCGCATGGTCGAGCGCAAGAAGTACGGTCACCACAAGGCCCGCCGCGGCCAGCAGTGGGGCAAACGCTAAACCAGATCGAGCCGATCTGCCTGCACGCGGCGCCTTCGGGCGCCGCGCTGCATTTCAGGAAGCAGCGAGCCGCTGATGGCTACGCTGAACCAGTCATTCCGCCCCGGACGCGGCCCTCACGCCCGATCTCGGCGTCGCCGGAACCAGCGCCTATTGACCAATAGGCGCAGAACCCGGCTCCTTGACCTCGGACGCGATGACTCGCGCCGGGACGAAAGCACTGGTTCAGCGCAGCCTTAGAATCGAGAATCATGGCCGGCCACTCCCACTGGGCGAACATCGAGCGCAGCAAGTCCAAGGTGGACAAGCGCAAGGGGAAGGTGTTCAGCAAATGGGCCAAGTTGATCATGGCCGCCGCGCGCAGCGGCATTCCGGATCCGGCCGACAACCTGAAGCTGCGCTACGCCGTCGAGCGCGCCCGGGCCGACAACATGCCCAAGGAGTCGATCGAGCGCGCCATCAAGAAGGGCGCCGGCGAGTTGGAAGGCGCGAGCCCGGAAGAGGTGGTGTACGAGGCCTACGGCCCGGGCGGCGTGGCGCTCATCATCGAGGCCATCACCGACAACCGCAGCCGCACCGCGCCCAATCTGCGCGCCATCCTGTCGCGGCGCAACGGCTCGCTGGCCAACACCAACGCGGTGTCGTGGATGTTCAAGAAGCGGGCCATGTTCGCGGTCGAGCGCGGCGCGCTCGACGAGAACGAGGTCATCGAATACGCGCTGGAGCATGGCGCGGACGACGTCAGCACCGAGGAGCCGGGCATCTTCGGCGTGGAGGCCGATCCGGCGGCCTATCTCACCCTCAAGGCGGCCATGGAGCAGCGCGGCTGGACCCTGCAGGAGGCCAGCCTGCGCTACGTGCCCGACAACTGGGTGGCGGTCGGCGCCGAGGACGCCGCGAAGCTGCGGGAACTCGTGGATGCGATCGAGGAGGACGAGGACGTCCAGGACGTCCACCACAACGGCGAACTGCCGGCCTGACGCTCCGGCGCAGCCCTTGACGGCAAGGCGTTCTCCGCGTCACTCTAGTGCGATGCCCGCGCGCCCGCTGACCATTCTCACCGCCGATGCCCAGGTGGCCAGCGCCTGCCGCGAAGCCGCCCGCCGCGCCGGCGACGCGGTCGGCAAGATCGAGGAATTTTCCGACTGGCGCAAACTCGACGAAGCCGGCCCGCGCAGCGGACTCGTGATCGCCGACCCGCGCGTGATCGCGCCGTGGAGCATCCAAGAGTGGGCGCTGGCCTTCCTGCAGCGCAACCGCGTGCTGCTCTTCCTGCTCTCGCCCCAGGGCGATCTGCGCAACGCCGACGGCCTCGCCCGCTTCGTCGGCGCGCAGGCGGCGCTGCCGATTCCGCCGGAAGTCAAAGATCTGGCCGAGCGGCTGCGCTCGCCCTTCGGCGCCGCCGGCGGCGCGCAGGCCACGCCGCAAGCTCCTGCCTCGGCCGAGGCGCTGAGCGCGGCGGTGATCGAGGCCTTGCGCGTGCAACGCGAGCCCGGCGCGCGCGAGCGCTTCCTGGCCGCGATCGCCGACGAAGAGACGAGCCTGCACAGCATGGAGTACTGGGAGCATCGCCTCGAGGAAGAGTTCAAGCGCTGCAATCGCTTCCGCTATCCGCTCGGCCTGGCGGGCTTCACGCTGGAAGGCGAAGTGGACGACGGCACGCTGCTCGACGTCGCCGGCGTGATCCTGCTGGACACGCGCGACGTGGACGTCGCCTGCCGCGTCGGCCGCAACACCTTCGTCGCCCTGCTGCCGCACACCGGACCGGAAGGAACCGCCCAGTTCGCCGAGCGCGTGCACAAGAGCATCGCCAGCCGCAAGTTGACGGACCTGCTCGGCGAGTCCCTGGACGTGACGATCCGCACGGCCAGCTGCCCCGACGCCGCCATCGCCACCCCGGCCGATTTCCTGGCCCGCGTGCTGGCCCCGGATGCCGGCGTGCCGGCTTAAGCGGACTGCCGGACCGCCCGCGGGCCGGCCTTG
>CAYVPL010000257.1:0-3858 GCA_964453755.1 uncultured Planctomycetales bacterium | reverse complement strand
AACTTCGATCGAGGCGCCGCCCTGCGCGGCGATCTCCAGCTGCACGATGCGCTGATCGCAGTTGTAGCTGTGGGTGACCGCGCCGCGGCGCGCGAGCACCGCGCGCGCCACCGCGCCGCCGCTCATCACCGCGTGATCCACCACCAAATTCGGCGCGCCATCGGCGCGATAGCCCGCGAGCGCCGGCAGGCCGGTG
The DNA here is from genome assembly GCA_964453755.1 of uncultured Planctomycetales bacterium. Taxonomy (GTDB): domain Bacteria; phylum Planctomycetota; class UBA1135; order UBA1135; family UBA1135; genus JAQBVK01. The sequence continues at coordinate 3,662 of CAYVPL010000257.1, read as the reverse complement.
ATCTGCGGCCGCGGATTGCCGCGACAGAGATACGGCGGCACCCACACTTGATAATCCCAGGCGCGATCGTTGCCGCCGGTCGTCAGCACGCGCGCGTCGGGCAGCAGGATCGCCGTCGCGTGGTACTCGCGCAGCGAGGCCATCAAAGCCATCGGGCGCCAGGCGCCGTTCTCGAGCAGAGCCGGCAGCCGCGTGAGCGGCTCGTCGGCCTGTCCGCCCGACAGCATCACGGTGCCGTCCGGCAGCAGCGTCGCGTCCACGTGCATGCGCCCGAGAATGAAGCCAGGGCCGAAACTCCACGCGCCGCTCTGTTCCGGCAGGCAGACCTCCATCTCGCTGCGCAGCCCGACGGTCTGGCCGTTGAGCGTGCCCATGCCGCCGAAAATGCCGACCGCCGCGGGCTGGCCGGGCGCGAGCGGGAAGAGCACGGAAGAACCGTACTCGCGGTGGTCGAAGGCGGAGCGCGGCGTGTTGATCCAGAGTCCTGGCGCGGCGGCGTGATCGAGCTTGGCGGAATGCCCGCTCATGCCCGCCATGAACAGTTCGCCGTTCGGCAGAACGTGACAGCGCGGATACTGGCCGAGGATCCCGGGCGCGGGCCCGGCGAAGAGGCGCTGGCCCTGGCCATGCGTCTGCCACGAGCCGCTCACCGGATTCTGCGGATCGAGCTGGAAGGACTCGTAGTCGTTGCGATCTGGCAGCGCGGTGTTGCTCGTGCCGCCGAGGCTGAGCAGCGTGTCGTCCGGCAGCAGCATCACCGTCGGGTACCAGCGCGTTTCCTGCATGTCGGCAAGCAGGTTCCAAGTTCCGAGCGGCGAGCCGGTGAAGTCAGACGGGTCGTAGAGATAGGCGAGGCGGCCGCCGAGATAGGGCAGGCCCGTGAGGGGATCGTTGTATTGGGAGGTGCCGCCCGCGACGAAGAGTTTGCCGTCGGGGGTCCAGGCGAATCCGGCGCAGAAGAGATCGCCCTCGTTGGCGGGCATCGCCAGCGATTCGTTTTGAAACGTGGGCGCGCCGGGCACCGAGAAGTCAATCACGGCCCAGTCCTGATGCGCCAGGGATCCGCCGGTCCCGTGCAGGCTGTTCCAGGTGAGAATCCGGCCGCGCTGCGGGCCATCGGGAATCAAAGCCGCGTGGATGGCGTTGAAGTGCGGCATCGGCATCAGGTCGTGATTGACCGGCGCCTCCCAGTAGCCAGTGAGGTCCACGCGCCGGCTGGCCGACTGCGGCGGCCGTCCCGGCAGTCCGGTCTGCGCTTCCACCGACGATGCGATGGCGAGCGCGGCGAGCAAAGTCGGCAGCATGGGAGATTTCATGAGTCGAGGATCAATCACGATCCTAACCCATTCGGCCCAACCCGCCAGCCCCAGTTACTGCAACCGCACCCAGCCGGCTTCGCTCGGGGTTCCTGCGTCGGAGATCAGGAACAGCATGTACCAGCCGCGCGGAGCCTCGGCGCTGTTCTGCGGCGGCCGCACTTCGATCGACGCGCCGCCCTGTGCAGCCGTCTCCAGTTCGACCACTCGCTGGTCCGTGTTGAAGTGGTGCGTCACGGCGCTGGGGCGCACCAGAACCGCGCGATCAACGACGCCGCTGCTCATCAATTTGTGATCCACCACCAAATTGGGCGCTCCATCGGCTTGATAGCCCGCTTGCGCCGGCACGCCCAGGATCTCCGGCCGCTCGAGATTGCGGCACAGATACGGGGGAACCCAGACCTGATAATCCCATGCGCGCTCGTTGCCGCCAGTTGTCAGAACGCGACCGTCCGGCAGCAGCACGGAAGTGGCGTGATAGTCACGCAGGGAATCCATCTGCGCCATCTTCTTCCACGCGCCCTTTTCGAGCAGTTCCGGCACGAGCGTGCCCGCCTGCTGTTCCTGGCCGCCCGTCACCAGCACGGTGCCATCGGGCAGCAGCAACGAGTTCAGATACATGCGGCCTTGCGCCAGCGCCGGTCCAGCCGTCCAGCCGCCCGTCGCCGGCTCGCAATACTCGACCTCCTTCCGCCAGCCAAGATTGACGCCGCCGATGTCCCCGCGGCCGCCGAGTATGCCGACTTTGGCCGGTCCGCCGGGGATCAGAGGAAAGAGCACGGAACTGCCGTAGATGCGGACGTCGAAACTCGAGCGCGGCGTGTTCTGCCACAGTCCCGGCGCGGCGGCGTGATCCAGCGTCGCCGACCACCCGGACATCCCGGACAGGAAAAGCTTTCCATCCGGCATCACGTGGCAGCGCGGGTATTGCGCCAGCGGCCCCGGGTTCGGACCGGCGAACACCTGATGATTCGAGCCGCTTTTCTGCCAGCTGCCGTGCACCGGATTGAAAGGATCCAGATGGAAGGCTTCGTAGTCGTTGCGATCCGGGTAGTCCGTGTTGCTCGTGCCGCCGAGGACGAGCAAGGTGTCGTCCGGCAGCAAGGTCACCGTCGGATACCAGCGCGTTTTCTCGAGATCAGCTTGACGATTCCAGGTGCCGAGCGGCGAGCCGCTGAAGTCGGACGGGTCGTAGAGATAGGCGAGCCGCCCGCCCATGTAGGGCAGGCCGGTCAGCGGATCGTTGTACTGCGACGTGCCGCCGGCGACGAAGAGTTTGCCGTCCGGCGTCCAGGCGAAGCCGGCGCAGAAGAGGTCGCCCTCGTTGGTCGGCATGACCATCGTGTCGTTCCGAAAAACGGGAGCGCCCGGCACGGAGAAATCCAGCACGGCCCAGTCCTGCATCGCCATCGAGCCGCCGGTGCCGTGCACGCTGTTCCATGTCAGAACCTGGCCGCGCTGCGGACCCTCGGGGATGAGAGCGGCGTGGATGGCGTTGAAGTGCGCCATGGGCATGTCGTCGTGGTTCACCGGCGCCTCCCAGAGGCCGCGGGCGCCGGCGCCGGATGACGGGCTCGTGCCTGGCAGCCCTGGCCGGCCGGTCTGAGCCTCGAGGGGGGCGGCCAAGGTGGCCAGCAGCAGGAATAGACGGGGGGCGAAGGAGGGCATGGCACCCGAAATCCACAATGCAACATCCTACCGCGAAAGGGGTTCACCGGCCGCGGAAATCGCCCCCGGCGACAAGCCGATTCCTTTGTTCATGCGCTCTTCACGGGATATTCTTGGCCTAGACACCTCCTGACTGCAGGATCTCCGCGTGCTGGACAAGACCCTACTCCTCGTCGAGGACGACGCCGACCTGCTCGAGGTCATGCGCCTGACCTTCACGCACGAGGGCTATCGCGTCGTCCTGGCCAAGGACGGCCAGCAAGCCCTCGATCTCGCGCAGCGGCACGATCCGGATCTGGTGATCCTGGATCTGATGCTGCCGAAACTCGACGGCATCGAGGTGTGCCGGCGCCTGCGCGAAGAGCCCGCCTTCAAGCGCCTGCCGATTCTGATGCTGACCGCCAAGGGAGAAGAATCGGACGTGGTGCTCGGTCTCGGCGTCGGCGCCGACGATTACATGGTGAAGCCCGCGCGTCCGCGCGAGCTCGTCGCGCGCGTGCGCGGACTCTTGCGCCGCACTTCGAAGGACGATCCCACCGTCACCGAAGAAATGATCAGCGCCGGTCCCATGACCATCGATCCGGTGCGTTTCGAAGTGCGCATGGACGACCGTCGCGTCCAACTCACGCCGCCCCGGATGGGGAAGTCCTTGACCAGGTCCGTGGCCACGAGCAGCGG
>CAYVPL010000256.1:0-3878 GCA_964453755.1 uncultured Planctomycetales bacterium | reverse complement strand
CCTGCGGCGGCGGGCTGTTGGAGATCGCGAGCAGCCAGCCGCTCTCGGGCGCCGGACGGTAGTAGCGGCGCGCGCTCGCCTCGGGCGTCAGCGGACGCAGTTCGGCGCCGGGCGCGGGCAGCAGCGCGTCGGCGGCGTCGCGGAGTTCCGGCGCGGGTTGTGAGAGTGGATTCATCTCAGGCTCGTGGCGGGTTGTTCCCAGAGAGCGCGGAAGCCGCGCGTCTCCGCGGCCGTTTCGCGGCTGAGCACTGCGGCGGCGGCGGCGCCGCGGGACTGATCCCGCAACTCCAACGCGCCGAGGCCCGCGTAGCCGGACTCGCGCAGCAGCGCGATGACCTGCGGCCAGGGAATGGTGCCGCGGCCGGGCGCCAGGTGCGCGTCTTCGGCGCCGTCGTTGTCGTGCACGTGCAGGTGCGCGAGGCGCGGCAAGGCGGCGCGCAGTTCATGCACCACGTCGCCTTCGACGTGCGCATGGCCCAGGTCCAGGCAGATGCCGGCCGCTCCCGCGGGATCCACCTCTTCGAGCAGGCCGAGCAGCGCAGCCACGCGCGTGCCGGAGGAAATGATGTTCTCCAGCAGCAGCCGGACGCCGGCTTCTTGCGCCACCGGCAGGAGCTGACTCACGGCTTCGCGCGCCCACGCATGCGAGCGCTCGTCCCAAGCGTCGCGCTGCCAGCCGAGGTGCAGCACTGCGCTCGCCGCGCCCAGCAGCCCTGCCGCGCGCAGACCGTCGGCAGCGCCGTCGAGGGCAATGCGCCGCTCGATCGGATCGGCGTGGATCAGGGACCACTTGCGTCCCTGTTCGCGGAGTTCCGGCACGCTCGGATAGAAAGGCAGATGCACGCTGGCGGCCCGCAGGCCGGCATCCGCCAGCGCCGCGCCGAATCGCTCGCAGCGCGCCGGGTCGCGCCACGGCACGTGCGGTTCGGCCAGCCAGACCTCCAAGGTGTCGTGCCCGGCGAGGCGCACGGCTTGCAGCGCGGCGAAGTCGAGCTCGCCGTGGACGAAAAGATGCGTGGAGAGCGTGAGGCGCACCGCCAACCGCTATCCTAGAGACCCATGCGGGCACTTGCACTCCTCTTGGCCCTGGCGGCCTGCGCGGCGCCCGCCGCGGCCCAGGAAGACACCGTCAAGGATTTCAAACGCTTCTTCCGCAAGGAAAAGGATCCGGCCGTCAAGGTCGAGCTCATCCTGTCCTTGGGTGGCGTGGAAGATCCCGGAGTGGCCAGCGTTCTGCTGCCGCTCCTGACCGATCCCGATCCGGCGCAGTCGGCGGCCGCCCTGCGCGTCCTCAGCGGCCTGAAGGAGCCGGCCAGCCGCGCCCCGCTGCTGCCCGTGCTCGAGGAAGGCAAGCCGGAGGAGGCGCTGCCCTTCATCGCGCGCGCGGCGGGGGACGGGCGCTGGGCCGAATTCGCCACGCCGCTGCTGCCGCTGCTCGCCGCGCCGGATGACGCGCTGCGCCTGTGGACCGTCACGGCGCTGGGCCAACTGCGGCACGCGGAGGCTCTGGCGCCCGTTTGTCAACTCGTCACCGCCGATCCCAACGCCATGGTGCGCGCGGCCGCGGTGGACACGGTCATCGTCCTGGGCCCGGGCCGCGAGGCCGAGGCCGGCCCAGCCTTGGTGGCGGCGCTGCAGGATCCCAGTCTCAGCGTGTCGGTGGCTGCCTGCCGGGGCCTGCGCACCGTGCGCAGCGCGGCGGCCATTGGTCCGCTGATCGAAATCCTCGAGCGCGCCGACAGCGGCAAACTGCTCGAGGAGATCTGGCCGACTTTGGTCGCGATCACCGACGAGCCCTTCAGCGGCGACGTCACGATCTGGCGCAGTTGGTGGGATCGCGTGAATGCCAGCGGCGGCTACACGCTGCTCACGGACGAGCAGATCGCCAAGCGCAAGGCGGCGCGCCAGCAGGCCAACGCGCAGTACACCACGCCCAAGACCGAGACCACGTTCATGGGAGTCGAGACGGCCAGCCGCAACATCGTGTTCGTGATCGACGTGTCCGGCTCGATGGAGGAGTTGGTGGTGAATCGCGACTCCTTCCGCGAGCGCGGCTTCACCGACTTCCAGAAGCTTGCGGTCGTCAAAGAAGAGTTGAAGCGCTCCGTCGAGACGCTCGGCGACAACGTGCGCTTCAACATTCACGCCTTCGCCACCCAGGTGCACCCCTGGAAGGACCGGCTGATGCCGGCGAATGCGCTGAACAAGAAGTCGGCGATCGCATGGATCTCCGATCTGAAACCGATCGGCGGCGAGCAGGCCGCGGCGCGCGCCAGCTCCGGCCTGCGCAACTCGTCCGGCCTCGAGGACGGCCGCACCAACGCCTTCGCCGGCCTGCTGGCAGGGCTGGGCGTGGATCAGGATCCGAAGAAGCGCGGTCCCATGACCGAGGCGGCTTCGAACGCGATGGAGGGCGAGGGCGACACCATGTTCTTCCTCACCGACGGCCGCCCGACCGTGGGCGAGATCGTGGATACCGAGGACATCCTGGTGCAGGTGCGCGAGCTGAACCGCTTCCGCAAAGTCACGATTCACACGATCGCCATCGGCGATTTCACTTCCAGCTTCCTCAAACAGCTCGCCGAGCAGAACGGCGGGGTGTTCGTGGATCTGGGCAAATGAGCCTGGATCTGCTGCAAAGGCTCCGCAGGGCGGCTATACTTGACCGCCATGGAGGGCGTCCCGACAATGCCCACCTTCCTCGGGGCGTAGCTCAGCCTGGCTAGAGCGCTGCGTTCGGGACGCAGAGGCCGGAGGTTCAAATCCTCTCGCCCCGACCATTCCTCTCGATGACTCAAGGGTCCTTTCAGGACCATCCTTTCCTGTGACCTGCTCGGCTGCGGTTCCTGCCGCGGCGACGGGTCAGCGGCCCACGGAGGCTGCGTGAGCGAAGACAACGGCCCGAAACCGGCCGGCGGACGGAAGCCTCGCAGGCGCCGCGCCCCGGCAGCGCAACATTCACCGTCCAACGGCAGCGAAGCCGTCCAAGCGGCTGTGCAAGCCGCAGGCGAGACCGCGTCGGCCAGCCCGCCGGCCGACGGTGCGGGCATGGACTTCGCTACCTTCCCGGCGGCTCCTGAGCCGGCGCCGGTCGAGCCCCGCCGCGCCGATCCCATCCCTGCCGCCGCCGATGCGGACGCCGGCGACGACGCCGCCGACGAGGCAGGGGACGACGAGGGCTCCGCGAACGGCTCGGCGCCGTCCGAGCCCGGTGCGGCGCCGTCCGGCGGCGGACCGCCTTTTGCGGAAGGTTCCGGCGAGGGACGCGGTCGGCGCAGGCGCCGCCGCCGTCGGCGCGGAGGCGGCATGGGCGTCCCGGGCCAGGGTTACGCGCCTCAACCGCTGCCGCCGCATCCGCAGCAAGTCCACCCGGCGCAGCGGGCGCAGCAGGCTCAGCAATCGTCCCAGCCGGCCAGCGCGCCCATGCCGCCGCGCCATCCGCAACAGCAAGGCGGACCGCGCCCGGAAGTGGTGAACTGCGAAGGCGTGCTTGAACTGCGCCAGGACGGACTCGGCTGTCTGCGCTCGATCAAGCACGACTTCAGCGTGCGCCGCGAAGATCCGCTCGTGCCGCAACCCATGACGCAGCGCTTCGGCCTGCGCGCCGGCTCGCACGTCGTCGGGCGCGGCCTGAAGTTTCCGGGCAATCCCACGCCGCGACTGGACTTCATCGAGACGATCGACGGTCAGGCGCCCGGATCCGAAAGTCTGTCCGACGGAAAAATCCTCGAGATACCGCTCTGCCACGTTGATCAACGCCCCTGCAATGTTCCCGGGCGCGGCATGGCCATCCAACCCGCCGGATCGACGCCAGCGCCGAACAGCCGCTGCCGTACCCGTACCGCGGGACAAATCGGTGCCTCCTGAAGCCCTCGGTC
>CAYVPL010000255.1:0-3949 GCA_964453755.1 uncultured Planctomycetales bacterium | reverse complement strand
CGCGCGAAGTTGAAGATCGAGCGCGTCATCGGCAGCGAGGACTGGTTGCCGCTCATGCCGGTGAGGCGCTGGCCCTGGCGCACCGAATCCGGCAGTTGCTCGCCGTGGCGAGCGGCCAGCACGGGCTTCCAGTCGAAGGTCTCGAGCTGCGAGGGGCCGCCGGATTGGAAGAGATAGATGAGGCGCTTGGCGCGCGCGGGCGGCGCGAAGGCGGCTTCCTGCGGCGCCGCGAGCGCGCCGAGGCGGCCGCCCAGCGCGGCGGCGCCCGCGCCGGCCAGCGCGCCTTTCAGGATCTGGCGGCGGGAAATCATCGCAGGCTCAGGCTGGCGTCGGCGGCGAAGAGCACCGAGCACGCGACGGCCAGCGCGGCGAGCTCGGGGCGGTCTGCATCCGCGGGAACGGGCGCGATGCCGACGGCGAGCAGGGCGTCGGCAGCGGCGGGATCGGCGCGATAGTCAGAGAGGGACACGTCGTAGACCTCGCGCAGGGCCGCCAGCTCTTCGGCCGACGGCGGGCGCACGCACGTCAGCCGGAAGGCGCGCTGCAGGCGCGCATCGGGTTCGGCGCCGGCCTCGCGCATCGCACGCGCCGCCAGCGCGCGCGAGCATTCGACGAGTTGCGGATCGTTCAACAGCATCAGCGCCTGCAGCGGCGTGCTGGTCGAGCCGCGGCGCGCCACGCAGACGTCGCGCTTGGCCGCGTCGAAAAGAGTCATGCCCGGCGGCGGCACGGTGCGGCGCCAGTAGGTGTAGAGGCTGCGGCGCCAGCGGCCCTCGCCGGCGTCGGCGGCGTATTCCCCCCCCCAGCCGATGTTCCACAGGCCGGGCGGCTGCCACGGCTTCACGCTCGGGCCGCCGAGGCGCTCGACCAGCAGCCCGCTGGCGCAGAGTGCCTGATCGCGCAACTGTTCGGCGGTAAGGCGGCGCGCCGGGTAGCGGCCGAGTTCGCGGGGATCGGTCTCGTCGGCGGCGCCGGTCGCGACCTCGCCGTCCGCTGTGCCGGCCGCGCCGGACGGCGCGCGCGAACTCTGACGATACGTCGCCGACAGCGCGATGCGCTTCAGCATCGCTTTCACGTCCCAGCCGGAGGCCTGGAACTCGAGCGCGAGATGGTCGAGCAGCTCCGGATGCACGGCGGGCTCGCCCTGCGTGCCCAGATTCTCGAGCGTGCGCACGAGTCCGCTGCCGAACATCTGCGCCCACAGGCGGTTGACCGCGACGCGCGCGGCCAGCGGATTCGCGGGATCGGTCAGCCAGCGCGCCAAGCCCAAGCGGTTGGCGGGCGCGTCCGCGGGGCCGCGCGGCAGCGCAGCGGGCGTGTGCGCGCGCACCGGCCGCGCCGGATCCGGCGCGTCGTAGCGCCCGCGCGTCAGCACGTGCGCGGCGCGCGGCTGCGGCATCTCCTCCATCGCCATGATCTGCTCGACCTGCGCCCGCAGCGCGGCCCGCGCGCGCCGCGCCGCGCGCAGCGCCTCGCGCGCCGCCCGCGCGGGCTCGTCCACCGCGGCCAGCCAAGCGGCGCGGACTTCCGCCTCGCTGCCGCCCGCGGCGGGATCGTGCAGCCGCGCGGCCTCGAGGGGCGCGAGCTCGCGCGCGAACAGCCGCAGCTCGTCGATGGCGCCGCCGGCGAAGCCGACGTCGCGGAAGCGCTCGGCCAGGGTCAGCGGGCCCGGATCGCCGCCGGTGATCGTCCGCGTCAGCGAGTCGCGCACGATTTCCAACTCCAGCGGCCGGCCGTCGGCGTAGATGCGCAGGCCGGCGGCCCGGCCGGAGCCGTCGTGCGTCAGCAAGATCTCCACCCAGCGGCCGAGCGGCAGTTCCGCGCGCGCGCGCACGCTGGCCGCATTGCCGGGCCAGAAGTGGATGAGCGACCAGGACAGGCGGCCTTGATCGAGCGTCAGCTCGTAGCCCTGGCTGCCGGCGTCGGTCCACGCGCGCGAGCGCTTGAGAATCACGGCGCGCTCCTTGCGCTCGGGCGCCTTCACGAACAGCGCGATGCTGAACGGATCCCAGTGCGAGTACTCGCCCGCGCCGGGGAACGCGGCGTTGTCGTCGCCGTGGAAGAGCAGCGCCTGGCCGCGCGCGCCCGGCACGACTTCGGGCTGATCCGTGACTTGGGCCGGCAGCGCGTCGAGCGCGTCGTGGAAGTCCGGCGACGGAGCGCCGAGTTGCCCGCCTGCGTCCTTCCACGCGGCGAAGTCGGAGCCGGCGCCCGCGATGCGCGCGGCCAGCGCCGCTTCGGCCGCTGCCACTTCCGCGTCGAGGCGCGCGAGTTCGCGCTCCTGGTCCGGCGTGGGCAGCTCGAGCGCGGGCGTCGGCACCGCGGCAGTGAAGTAGGAATAGAGCCCGCTCTCGTCCACGTCGTCGAAGTAGGCGAAGATGCCGTAGTAGTCCTCGGCCGGGATCGGATCGAACTTGTGGTCGTGGCAGCGCGCGCACTCCAGCGTCAGGCCGAGGAATGCGGTGCCGAAGGTTTGCACGCGGTCGGCGACGTACTCGACGCGGAATTCCTCCTCGACGCTGCCGCCCTCGTTGGTCTGACGATGCAGGCGGTTGAAGGCGGTGGCCAGGCGCTGCTCGCGGGTGGCGCCGGGCAGCAGATCGCCGGCGATCTGCCAGGTGGCGAATTCGTCGTAGGGCAGATTCCGGTTGAAGGCGGAGATCACCCAGTCACGCCAGCGCCAGACTTCGCGGTGCGCGTCGGCCTGATAGCCGTAGGTGTCGGCGTAGCGCGCGAGATCCATCCAACCGGCGGCCATGTGCTCGCCGAAGCGCGGACTGGCCAGCAGGCGGTCCACCAACTTTTCGACCGCGTCCGGCGCCGCGTCGGCGAGGAAGGCGTCAGCCTCTTCCGGCGTGGGCGGGAGTCCCGTGAGATCCAGAGACAGGCGGCGGATCAACGTCAGACGGTCGGCCTCCGGCGCCGGAGCCAAGCCCTTCTGCTCCAACCGCGCCAGCACGAAGCGGTCCAGCGGATCGCGGCACCAGTCCGCGTCGCGCACTTCCGGCAGCGGCGCCGCGCGCGGCGCGACGAAGGCCCAGTGCGGCGCGTACTCGGCGCCTTCCTCGATCCAGCGCTCGAGCAGCTGCTTCTCCTCTTCCGTCAGCGCCTTGCGCCCCGAATCCGCCGGCGGCATGCGCTCCTCGGGATCCTCGGCGCGGATGCGGTACACCAGTTCGCTCGCCTCCAAATCCCCGGGCACGACGGCCGTCACGCCCTCGCGCTCCGCCATCGCCGCGGCGGGATCGTCGAGGCGCAGATCGGCCTCGCGCGCGGCCGCGTCCGGTCCATGACATTGGAAGCAGCGGTCGGCGAGCAGCGGCAGGATCTGGCGGTTGAAATCAACTGGCGCGGCGTCCGGCGGCAACACTGCCGCGCAGACCGCCAGGGCCAGAGCCGCCGGCATGAAGACGCGCGGGCGCATGCTGCGGAGCCGCCCCTCCCCCGCCTCAGGCCAGCAGCGGCTTCAGCACCTTGCCGGACACGTCGGTCAGGCGGAAGTCGCGGCCCTGGTGGCGGAAACTCAGGCGCTCGTGATCGAAGCCGAGGCAGTGCATCAGCGTGGCGTGCAGGTCGTGCACTTCGACCGGATTCTCCTCGATGTTGTAGGAGAAGTCGTCGGTCTTGCCCCAGGTCACGCCCGGCTTGATGCCGCCGCCCGCCGCCCACACCGTGAAGCAGCGCGGATGGTGGTCACGGCCGTAGTTGGTGGTGCTCAACTCGCCCTGGCTGTACACGGTGCGGCCGAATTCACCGGCCCACAGCACCAGCGTCTCGTCCAACAAGCCGCGCCGGCGCAGATCCTTCAAGAGCGCAGCCTGCGGCTGATCCACGTCCTTGGTTTGCTGCGTCAGCTCGTTCGGCAGGTTGCCGTGCTGATCCCAGCCGCGCATGTAGAGCTGGATGAAGCGCACGCCGCGCTCGGCGAGGCGCCGCGCCAGCAGGCAGT
>CAYVPL010000254.1:0-3953 GCA_964453755.1 uncultured Planctomycetales bacterium | reverse complement strand
TTCCGCGACCGCCGCGTCCGCAAGCGCGAGTTCCGCTCGCTCTGGATCCAGCGCATCAACGCCGCCGCCCGTGCTCAGGGCACCAACTACAGCCAGCTGATGAGCGGGCTGAAGAAGGCCGGCCTGATCTTCGATCGCAAGACCCTCGCCGAACTCGCCTTCAACGATCCCGAGGCGTTCAACGCCGTGGTCGCGAAGGCCAAAGACGCGCGGGCTGCCTGATCCGGTTTCGGCCGCCATGCGCGCGCGTCTCGAAGAGCTGCGCAGGCTGGGCCACGCAGAATTGAACGCCGCCGCCAGCGCGGCCGAGTTGGACGCCTTCGAAAGCGGCTTCCTCGGCCGCGGCGGCGCCCTGACTCTGCTGTTGCGCGAGTTGGGCACGCTCTCGGCCGAGGAGCGGCCTCTGGTCGGCAAGCTGGCCAACGAGATCAAGACGGCGCTGCAGGCCGCTGCGCAGGAGCGCCGCGCCGCGCTCGTGCAGGCGGCGCTGGCCGCGAATCTGGCCGGCGCGGGCCTCGACCCCACGCTGCCGGGCGCGCCTCCGCCGCACGGCGCCGCGCACCCCGTATTGGCCGTGGCGCGACAGCTGGAGGACCTCTTCAGTTCGATGGGTTTCGTGATCTGGGACGGACCCGAGGTCGAGACCGAAGAGAACAATTTCGACGCGCTGAACATTCCGGCTGATCACCCCGCCCGCGACACGCAAGACACGATGTGGATGGCCGACGCGCCGGGCCGGCCGCGGCTCTGTCTGCGTACTCACACCTCGCCGGTGCAGATTCGCGCGTTGCGCGCTTTGGGCGCGCCGTTGCGCGTGGTGGCGCCGGGGCGCGTGTTCCGTCAGGAGGCGCAAGACGCCACCCACGAGCACACCTTCCATCAGATGGAAGGCTTGGTCGTGGACCGCGGTGTTGGCGTGCCGCACATGCTGCACGCCATGCACTCGCTGATCGAAGGAGTGTTCGGCCGGCCGCTGGAAACCCGCCTGCGCCCGGGCTTCTTCCCCTTCGTCGAGCCCGGCTTCGAGCTGGATGCGCGCTGCCCTTTCTGCGCCAGCGGCTGCCGCGTCTGCAAACAGAGCCGCTGGATCGAGCTGATGCCGGGCGGCCTCGTGCACCCGAACGTGCTGCGCGCCTGCGGCGTGGATCCGGAGGAATACTCCGGCTTCGCGTTCGGCCTCGGCCTCTCGCGCATCGCCATGCTGCGCTGGGGGATCGACGACATCCGCTGGATGATGAGCGGCGACCTCCGTTTCCTCGAACAGTTCCCCGCCTGAGCTGATCATGAAAATTTCGCTCGGCTGGATCGGAGACTTCGTGGACCTCGGCGGCGTCGAGGCGGCGCGCGCGGCCGAACTCTTGGCGCTGCACACGGCCGAGGTCGAGGGCGTCGAGCAGATCGGCGCCGGGATTCGCGACGTCGTGGTCGGCGAAGTCGTGGCCTGCGGCCGCCACCCGGACGCCGACAAATTGTCGGTGACCAAAGTGGCCTTCGGGGCCGGCGAGGCCGTGGACGTGGTGTGCGGCGCCACCAACGTCCGTGCCGGACTCAAGGTTGCTTTTGCGCCGGTGGGTGCCAGCCTGCCGGGCGGCTTGAAGATCAAGCAGGCCAAGCTGCGCGGCGCGCCTTCCGTGGGGATGATCTGCTCCGAACGCGAGTTGGAATTGTCCGACGAGCACGCCGGAATCCTGGAATTGCCGGCCGACGCGCCGCTGGGCGCGCGCCTCGTGGACTACCTGCAATTGTCAGACTGGGTGCTCGAGCTCGACAACAAGTCGCTGACGCACCGGCCCGACTTGTGGGGCCATTACGGCTTCGCCCGCGAGCTGGCGGCGATCCTCGAGCGGCCGTTGAAGCCGATGGACCTGCTGACCGAGTGGCCCGCGGCGCCGTCGGACTGGAAGATCGACCTCGCCGACGCCGACTGCCCGCATTACCTCGGCGTCCACCTTGCCGCTCCGGACGGCCCGCGTCCGAGCCCGCAGTGGCTGCGCTCGCGCCTGCGCGCGGTGGGGGTGCGCCCGCGCAACGATCTCGTGGATCTCACGAATTACGTGCTGCTCGAAACCGGCCAGCCGCTGCACGCCTTCGACGCCGCGCGCCTGGCAGGCCGGAGCATCGCGGTGCGCGCGGCTCGCGCCGGCGAGAGCCTGCGCTGCCTCGACGAGACTGAGCGCGCCCTGACCCCCGCCGATCTGGTGATCGCCGACGCGAAGTCCGCCGTGGCCTTGGCGGGCGTGATCGGCGGCGCCGACAGCGCGGTCGGACCGGCAACCCGCGAAATCCTGCTCGAATCCGCCGTCTTCCATCCGGCGCGCATCCGCCGCACTTCGCAGCGCCTCGCCTTGCGCACCGATGCCAGCAGCCGCTTCGAGAAGTCGCTCGATCCGCTCGGCGCCGAGATCGCGGCCCGCCGCTACGTCCGGCTGCTGCAGGGCATCCGGCCGGATGCCGCAGTCCTGGCCGCCCCGGCCCGCGCCGGCGCCGCCGCCAGTCCCAAACGAGTGATCGCTTTTGCGCCGCAGCAATGCGCGCGCCTGCTTGGCGCCGATCCCGGCGCGGCGGCGACGCGCGGCATGCTCGAGCGGCTGGGCTTCGGCGTGGACGACGCGCGACAGCCTTGGAACGTCACGGTGCCGTCGTGGCGCGCGACCAAGGACGTCACCATCGCCGCGGACCTGGTCGAGGAAGTCGGCCGCCTGCATGGCTATCACAAAATTCAGGCGGCTGCCTGGCAGGCGCCAGTCACTCCGCCGCGTCAGCGCCCGGAGCGGCTGCTGGCCCGCGCCCTGGCCGCGCGACTGCGCGGAGCCCATCAGGCCGCCGAGTCGCAGTCCTATTCCTTCATCAGCCGCCGCTGGGCTGAACTGCTGCGCCTCGAGGAGAGCGCGTTTCTGCAACTCGCGAATCCGATGCAGGCCGGTTCGGATTTGATTCGCCGCGATCCGATCGCCTCGCTGCTCGAGCAAGCGGCGGCGAACGTGCGCGAACGCGGCTCCGGCCGGCTCTTCGAAATCGCGCGCGGCTACGAACCGCGCGCCGGCGCCGAGCCGCTGGAGCGCTCTTGGCTCGGCGTCGTCGAATGGGCGGCCGTGCCGGGAGCGGAGCAGGGGCCCGCGAGCCTGTTCGCGCGCGCGCGCGGACTCGCGGAGGACCTGCTGCGCCATGCCGGCATCGTCAGCGATCTCAGCGCGGCTCCGTGCGGCGAGGTCGCCGCGGCGCCCTGGCTGCACCCTGCGCACGGCCTCGCCTGGAGTTGCCGCGAGCGCCTCCTCGGCTGGTGCGGCCGCCTGGATCCGCGCATCAGCCCGGCGCTGAACGACGGTTCCGCCGCGTACGCCATCGTGCTGCTGGACTTGGCTGCGGTGCAAGAAGCCGCAGCGGCGCAACCGGGAGCGCGCTTCCGCACTCCGCCGCGCCTTCCGGCCGTGAAGGTGGACGTGGCGCTGGCCGTGCCCGCCGAGCGCAGTTTCGCCGAAGTCGAGTCCGCCCTGCGCCGCGCCGGCGGCAAGATTCTGGAGTCGCTCGAGCTCTTCGATCTCTACGCGGGTCCGAACCTTCCTCCGGGGCAGCGCAGCCTCGCGTTCCACGCGGTCCTGCGCGCCGCCGACCGCACCTTGGAGGACAAGGACGAGCAGGGCTTCATCGAGCGGGTCAAACAAGCCGCCGCGGAACTCGGCGGCAGCCTGCGGGCCTGAGGATCCTGGATCCTGCCCGTTCCTCGCGGATAAGGTTTCCCTGCGGATGAACTTCCTGCGCCGGAACTTCGAGAGCGTGTTCCTGGTGGTCCAGGTGTGGGTGGACGGCATCACGACCCTGCTCGGGTGCCTGATCGGCCTGTGGATCTTCCCGTGGATCTTCAACGTGCCGCGCACCGAGCTGGCGATTCACGTCGAGCTCTTCATCCTGATCGTCGGCGTGACGCTGGTGACTTTCTGGTTCATGGGGATGTA
>CAYVPL010000253.1:0-3954 GCA_964453755.1 uncultured Planctomycetales bacterium | reverse complement strand
ATGGGGCAATCTTCCTCCAGCCAAAGGGGCCAGTATCCTGCGCGGGTGCTGCTCCCCGCGCCGACCTGTCTGCTCCTCCTCGCCGCCTCCATGGCCTGCGCCGCTCAGCCGGCCGGGCAGCCGGCCTCCCTGCCGCTGCTCCTGCCGGCGCCTCAGGCCGGGGGCGGGGCGGAGTTGGCCTTGCCGCGGTATCCCGCGCTGTCGCCGGACGGCAGTCAGGTCGCCTTCACGCACCAGGGAGATCTCTGGCTGGCGCAGGTCAGCGACGGCGCCGCCCGGCGGCTGACGGCGCACGACGCCTACGACGGCCGACCCTTCTTCGCGCCGGACGGCCAGCGCCTGGCTTTCCTGTCCAACCGCCACGGCAATTTCGACCTCTTCGTGCTGCCGTTGTCCGGGGGCGCGCCGGAGCGGCTGACCTGGAATTCGGAGAACGAACAACTGTGGGATTGGATTGACAATGAGCGCATCCTCCTCGGCATGACCGCGGACCGCCGCTACGAGCGCGGCGAGCGCGGCGGCTGGTCGGTCGGCGTCAACGGATCCACGCCGGTGATCTACGCCGACTGGGGCATGCAAAACGCCGATCTCTCGGCCGACGGCCGCTGGATGGCCTACGAGCGCGGCCACAGCGACGTGCGCCGCCGCGCCTACCGCGGCGCCGCCAGCAGCGACATCTGGGTCCGCGACTTCGGCGGCGCCGAGCATCGGCCACTCACCGATTTCGACGGCAGCGACGTCGAGCCGATGATCACGAGCGACGGCGCGACCATCTACTTTCTCTCCGACCGCCCTTGCCCCGGCAACGAAGGCGGCCGCGACCTCGGCCTCTGGCGCGTCGCCCGCGCCGGCGGCGAGGCCCGACTGGTGTGGCATCCGGGCCAGCGCTCGCTGCGCAATCCCGCGCTCAGCGCCGACGGCCGCTTCGCCGTCGCCGAACTCGACGCGGGCCTCGTGCTGATCGACGTGGCAGCCGGCACCGCCCGTCCGCTGCCCGTCACCGGCACCTACGACCCTTCGCAGCCGGACGAGATGGAAGTGATCGTGCGCGACGGCGCCTCGCAAATCGCGGTCGCGCCGGACGGCGAGAGCATCGCCTTCGTCGCGCGCGGCGACATCTACGTGCTGCGCCGCAGCGAGGACATCCAGCGCAGCGCGCGCGTCACCACTCATCTCGCGCCGGACGGTCAGCCGGTGTGGGTGGAGGACGGCAAAGCTCTGCTCTTCGTCAGCGAACGCGACGGCAACGCCGAGGTCTATCGCGTGCGCCCCGCGGTCGAGGGCGAAGCGTTCTACCGCGCCACCGCCTTCACGGAGGAGCGCCTCACGCAGACTCCCGAGGACGAGTTCGATCTCGCCCTCTCGCCCGACGGCCTGACCCTGGCCTGGATCCAGAGCCCCGGGCGGCTGGTCGTCGGCGACGCGGCGACGCTGACGCCGCAGCGCACCGTCACAGAGGGCTTCGAGGCGCCGGATTTCAGTTGGTCGCCCGACGGCCGCTGGCTGGCCTTCTCGCAGGCCGACAGCGACTTCAACAACGAGGTCTATCTGGCCCTTGCCGACGTCAGCGGCGCCGATCCGGCGGCTCCCGGCGTCCAGCCCTTCAACCTGACGCGCCACCCGGACGACGACGTTCGGCCGGTCTGGTCGCCCGACGGCCGCAAGCTGGCGTTCACCTCGCGTCGCATGCTGAACGACGAGACCGACGTGTGGGTGGCTTGGCTGCGCAGCGAAGACCTGGAGCGCACGAAGGTCGAGCGGCTCGAGGCCGCAGAGGCGCAGACCAAGGCCGACAAGGAAAAGAAAGAGAAGAAGGACAAGGAGAAGAAGGCCGACAAGGATCCGCTCGCGGGAATCTGGAAGGGCCGCGCCACCGGTCCCGATCCCGTGCCCGCGGACGGCACCGAATTCACTCTCACCATCGCGCGCGGCGCCGACGGCGCGCTCACCGCCGAAATCGCCAGCGCGCTGCTCACCACCGCGTTGACCAATCCGGTCTGGGACGAGGCGGCGAGCACGCTGAAGGCCGCGCTCACTCTGCCGGACCAAACCTCGGGGTCGCTCGAATTGAAACTGGCCGAAGGCAAACTCACCGGCACGATGACCGCCAACGGCCAGACCTGGAACCTCGTCGCCGAGCGCGCGCCGGAGCCGAAGAAGGCCAAGGAGCTCGAGCCCCTGACGATCGACTTCGACGAACTGACGCATCGCGTCACGCGCCTCACGCGCCGCGAAGGCAACGAGGAGGCGGAGGCCTGGAATGCGGATTCCGACGCCGTCTACTTCAACGCCAGCGTCGGCACGCGCCTGACCGAGGACAGCGAAGGCGACGAGGGATTCTTCAAGATCGGCGTCTGGGACGACAAGACCGAGTCGGTCGAGCCGGTGAACGTGGGCTCCGTCAGCCTGCACGGCAAGGATCTGCACTACGTCAAGTCCGGCAAGATCGTCGGCCGCGGCAGCAAGGCCGTGACTTACGAGTTCGAGTCGCGCTACCGCGAGAACCGCCTCGACCTGCGCGTGGAGGTCATGAAGGAGGCTTGGCGCGCGCTGGACCGCGGCTACTACGACCCCGGCTTCCACGGCCATGACTGGGCTGCCTCGCTGCAGAAGTGGCTGCCGATCGCGCGCGCCGCCAGCACCCGCGAGGACTTCGACGAAATGGTCAACTACATGCTGGGCGAAATGAATTCCAGCCACATGGGGTTCACCGGCGCGCGCACCGGCGTCACCGCCGCCGCCGAAGTGGACCGCGGCGCCACCGGGCACCTGGGCGTGCGTTGGGGCGCCTACGACGCCGGTCCGGGCCGCTTGGTCGGCGAAGTGCTCCCGGGCGGACCCGCCGCCCGCGCCATCAGCAGGTTGCATCCCGGCGATCGCGTGATGGCGGTGAACGGCGAGGCCTACGACGCGCAATCCGGCAATTGGGACCGATTGTTGAACGGCACGGTCGGCCGCGAAACGCGCCTGACCGTGCGCAATGGCGAAGGCGCCGAGCGCGAGGTGGTGATTCGCCCCGTGGCCTCCATCGCCGACCTCGTCTACGAGGATTTCGTGCGCGACGCCCGCGCGCGCGTCGAGACGGCCAGCGCCGGGCGCCTCGGCTACGTGCACATCGAGGCCATGGGCACCGGCAGCCTGCTCGACTTCGAGCGCGCGCTGATGGACGCGGGCCATGGCAAAGACGGCTTGCTGATCGACGTGCGCGAAAACGGCGGCGGCTGGACCACGGACATGCTGTTGGTGATGCTGATGACGCAGAATCACGCCATCACCGTGCCGCGCGGCGGCCGCGAGGGCTATCCGCAGGAGCGGCGCATCTTCGCCAGCTGGAGCAAGCCCATCGTGGTGCTGTGCAACGAGAACAGTTACAGCAACGCCGAAATCTTCTCGTGGGCCATCCGCACGCTCAAACGGGGACCGATCGTGGGCATGAAGACCTACGGCGCGGTGATCTCCACCGGCGGCGCCGGCCTGCTCGACGGCTCCTTCGTGCGCCTGCCGGGGCGCGGCTGGTACGTGGCCGACGGCAGCGGCACCAACATGGAGTTGAACGGCTGTCCGCCGGACCACGTGGTGGACAACCTGCCGCAGGACTTCGTCGCGGGGCTGGATCGCCAGCTCGAAAAGGCGATCGAGGTCGGCCTCGAACAGCTGAACTGAATCAGGCGCTGAGCTGGTCGGCGAGATCGGCCAGATCGCGGGCTTGGAAGGCGAGCGGCAGCCCGGCGGGGGGCCGCTCGCCGTCGCGCGCCACGAAGGCCGTCGCAAAGCCCAGCGCGTGCGCCGGACGCAAATCGTAGAACTCGTAGGCGCTGACGTGGAGGATGCGTTCCGGCGCCAGTCGCAATTCCTCCAGCGCCGCGCGCCAGTGCCCGGGCGCCGGTTTGTAAGAGCCGGCGCGCGCAGCGTCCACGAAGACGGCCACCGGCGCGCGCAGTTGACGGGCCGCGC
>CAYVPL010000252.1:0-3967 GCA_964453755.1 uncultured Planctomycetales bacterium | reverse complement strand
GCCTGGCCTGATTCGCGGCGAGGCCCGCATGCGGGGGGGGACGAGGCGGACGCGGTGGACCAAGCGGACGCGGCGGCCGATCCGCGCGCTGCCTACTCCTACCGCCATCCCGCGAGCGGCGAATGGGCGCATCCGCGCCATTGCGGTCCACTCGAAGACGCGCATCGCAATTACGTCGATCCTGCCTGGGACATCTTCAGCCCGCGCGCGCTGGCGCATCCCGACGGGCCGCCGGGCCAATCCCGCCCCTGGCAGGCCTTGATCATCGGCTTCGGCCGCGGCTTCGAGGCTGCAGCTCTGCTGCGCCGGCGCGCGGCCGAGGCGCCGCACTGCCGCATGCGGTTGACCGGACTCGAACCGCAGCCGGAGCTCCTGCAGCCCTGGCCGCCGCGCTGGCCCGAACTGGCCGCCCACGAAGCGCCCTGGTGGGGCCACGCCGCGGGGTCCTGGCCGGCTGCGCAACTCGGCGTCGACCTCGTGGTCGCGCCCTGCCGGGCGCAGGACTGGCTGAGGGACCAGCCTGAGCGCAGCCTGGACCTGATCCTGCTGGACTTGTTTTCGCCGGCGCGGGCCGCGGGGGACTGGACGCCGCCCTTCTACCCTGAGTTGCAGCGCGCCGCTGCCGCAGGCGCGGTTCTGGCCACCTACACCTGCGCGCGCCCGGTGCGGGACGGGCTGGCCGCCACCGGCTGGCAGGTGGAAATCCTGGCTCATGAGGGCTTCCGCGACAGCCTCCGAGCCACCCGAGCCCCCGCGCCGCCGCCGTAGAATGCTGCGCGCACCATGGCCGCCATCCTCAAACCGGTTCTTCTGCTGCTCGCGCTGTCCCTGACGCTGCCGAGCTGCGCGCTGAGCGGGCCCGAAATCGCCATCATCGCCCTGGTGATCCTGCTGATGTTCGGCGGCTCCCGCCTGCCCAAACTGATGCGCGGCATGGGCGCCGGAGTGAACGAATTCAAGAAGGGCCTCCGCGAGGGCGAGAGCAAGGACAAGGACGACGACGAGGACGAGAAGAAGGGCAAGGACTCCCAGGACCGCGACAGCCTGAAGCAATGAGCCCCGCCGCTGCCGACCTGGGCGCCTCTCCGCGCTGGACCGGCGTGCTGTTGCTGGGCGGCCAGAGCCTGCGCATGGGCCAGGACAAATTGCGCATGCGCCTGCCCGATGGCGCCAGCCTGGCGCAACGCGCGGCGCGCGGACTCGCTGCCCGCTGCGGCAGCCTGTGCTCCGTGCGCCGGCGCGGCACGCCGCCGCTCGAACTTCCCGGCTTCACGGAACTCTTCGACGCCGAGCCGGGCGGCGGTCCGCTGGCAGGACTGATGACGGCGCTCGAGCGTCTGCAGACGCCGTGGTTGCTGCTGGCCGGCGGCGACATGCCGGAGTTGGATCCTCAGTTCCTCGCCGCCTTCATGGCCCTGGCTGAGCGCGACTCGCACCGGGCGCTGGTTCTGGGCCGCGGACGCCATCTGGAACCGCTGCCGCTGGCCATCCCACTGTCGCTCTCCCTGGAAATCCAGCATCGCTATGCCCTGGGCGAACGGGCTTTGCGGCGCGCGGTGCCGGCCTCGCGGCTGCGCATCGCCGACGCGGACGAACTGCGGCTCGATCCCGCCGCGCGGCCCTGGCTGAGCCTCAACACTCCCGGCGAGTGGCAGACCTACACCGGCGAGTCCATCGCCCAGCCGGCCTGACATGAGTCCGGCGGGATCTCTGGCGGAAGGCCTTCGGACTTCCGTGCCGATCGAGCAGGATCTGGCGGGGGTGGAGGCGTGGCTCGACGCCGAGTGGAGCGGCGGTCCGGCGCCGCTCGCGCCGCTGCTGGCGCACGCCGCCCGCTTCCGCGGCAAGCGCGTGCGCGCGGCCCAGGTCATGCTGATCGCGCGGGCCTGCAACCGCCTGACCCCGGAGCATCGCAGCATCGCCGGCGTCATTGAATTGATTCATGCCGCCACGCTCGCCCATGACGACGTGCTCGACGGTGCGGAGGCGCGCCGCGGCCTCGATTGTCTGCACGTGCCCTGGGGCGCGCACGCGGCGGTGCTGCTGGGCGACTGGCTCTATGCCCGGGCCTTCACGCACTGCACGCGACTCGAAGATCAGACGGCCTCGCGGGTTCTGGCCCGCGCGACCGCTCGCATCTGCGCCGGCGAAATCCATCAGAATCTGACGCGCCGCAATTTCGAGCTCAGCGAGGCGGATTATCTTGCCCAAGTGGACGGCAAGACCGGCGCGTTGTTCGAAGCCGCGGGCCGGCTGGCCGCGCATTATGCGGGCGCAACTCCGGCCGTCGTCGAAGCCGCCGCGCGTCATGGCCTGCTGGCCGGGCGCGCCTTCCAGATCGCCGACGATCTGCTGGACCTCGACGGGGACGAAGCGCTCGCCGGCAAATCGCTGGGCACCGATTGGGAGCGCGGCAAGATGACGCTGCCCCTGATCCGCCTGCGCGAAGCGCTGGATCCCGCTCGCCGCGCCCGCTTGGCCGAAGCCTTCCTCAGCGGAGCCCCGCGCTCGCTGTTGCGCGAGCCGCCCTTCGCCGCCGAGTACGCGCAGGCTGCCGCCGAGTGCCGCGCGCAAGTGCGCAGCACTCTGGCCGAGGCCTGCGAGGCCGCGGCAGCGCTGCCGGCCGGCTCCGCCGCCGAGGCGTTGACGACTCTCACACTCTGGCTGGGCGAGCGAAACCGGTGAGCGACGCCGCCGCCGCTCCCGCCCGCGCCGAGCCGAAGTGGACCTTCGGGCGAGGTCTGCTGACCCTTTTGGTGCTGGTGCTGTGGGCCGAGGCGGCCATGGCCTTGGTGCGCGCGACGCGCGGCGCCGAGGGCGGCAGTCGCACTTGGTATGCCGCCGGACTCTTCCTGGCGCTGCTGCCCTTTTTCGGCCTGCTGGTCTACCGGGCGCGCGAAGTGTTTGCGTTCTTCCGCTCCGTCTCGGTCGGCGTCGTCAATCTCGTGCTGATCGGCGTCGGCGCCATCATCGGCGTGCTGTTCCAGCAGGAAGATCCGTTCCAGCCGACGCCGCCCGGAGCGGTGGCGGAGTTGGTCAGCCAGGACGGCGCCGCGCCGGCGCAGCCGTGGACGGGCGCGCAGCGATTCGCCTACCAGGACTATCTGTCCTTCCGCAACGCGCAGGCTTTTTTCACCTATCACCTGCTCGACAGCGTCGGCCTGCGCGGGGCCATGGGCTTCGGCGGTCCGCGGCCGGGCCAAGCCGATGCCGACCGCGAGGCGCTCGCCAATCTCCAGCAGCGCCTGCCCGGATTGCGCGACCGCTTCGGCGAGGAGTTCACGATCGCGATCGAAGCGCAGAGCGAGACCGGACTGCGCACCCGCTCGAAGAATGCCGAGATCCGCGAACTCGAAACGCGCTGGGACGACTTCTGGTGGAGCACCTTCGTGTGGGCCGACCGCCTTGACTTCCGCCGCGCCTACCGCTCGGACTGGTACGCCGTGCTGTGGACCGTCCTCTTCTGCGGCGTGTTGTCCAACACCTTCCGCGGCGGCTGGCGCCGGCTCCTGAAGCCGAAGATGTGGGGCTTCGTGCTGACGCACGTCGGCGTCCTGGCCGTGATCGCCGGCGCCTTCCTCGGCCGCCTGACCGAGCAGCGCGGAATTCTCGAGCTCAACGTCGGCGAACAGAGCGGCAGTTACATGCTCTACGAGGGCCAGCGCGCCGAATTGCACGACCACCGGCTGTTCGGCGCGGATCAGCCTTTCCAAGTGCGGCTCGACGCGTTCCGCGCCGACCACCACGACGTGCTCGACGTGGTCTTCGCGCAGCGCGCGGCGGACGGCCAGCCCACCTTCGAGTTCGAACTCGCCCGCCAGCCCAAGTTGCGCGTGTTCGCGGGCAAGACCGCCGCCTACGACTGGACCGGGCCGGACGGCTCGGCGCGGCTGCGCCTCGAGGTGCTCGAGCACGCGAAACAGGCGCGCACGCGCTTCGCCTTGCGGGCCGCCGCCGCCGACGAGCC
>CAYVPL010000251.1:0-3991 GCA_964453755.1 uncultured Planctomycetales bacterium | reverse complement strand
GACCACCGCCACCATGATGTTCGGCCACGTCGAGACGCCGGCCGAGCGCGTCGAGCACCTGGAGCGCCTGCGGGAACTGCAGGACCGCACCGGCGGCTTCACCGCCTTCATCTGCTGGACCTTCCAGCCGGGCGACAATCCGCTGGGGCAGCGCATGCTGGCCGGCGGGTGGCGCAAAGCCACGCACGCCCCCTACTTCCGCACCGCGGCCGTGGCGCGCATCTTCTTGGACAATTTCGCCAATCACCAAGCCTCCTTCGTGACCCAGGGCAAGGATGCGGCGCAACTGGCGCTGCGCATGGGCTGCAACGATTTCGGCAGCGCGATGCTGGAAGAGAACGTGGTCAGCGCGGCCGGCTGTCATCAGTTGGTGAAGCTGGACGAGATCGAGACGGCGATCCGCGAAGCCGGCTTCGTGCCGCGCCGCCGCAACCAGCGCTACGAAATCGTGGACGAGCGCGGGGCGCGGCCGCTGCCCGGCGAGTTGGACGCCTGCGGCGCCGCCGCCACCGGACGCGGCATGCCGGCCACCCTCCAGACGGCAGGTGCGGCATGAAGCGCGCTCTGCTGCTGCCATGGATTCTCGCCGGTGCCTGCTCGACGCCCGAGGAATACTCCGCCGCCGCCGACCAGGAGGTCTACGAGCTGCTGGATGCCCGCCGCATGGAGCTCTTCGACGATCCGGCCGGATTCCGCGTCGAGCCGGCCGCCGAGCGCCTGCGCGTGCGGCTGATTGCGGAGCCGGACTCGCTGGCCGAGCCGATCTCGCTGGTGGAGTGCCTGGAAATCGCCGCCGAAAACAACCGCGACTATCAGGCGCGCAAAGAGCGGCTCTACCGCGCGGCTTTGAATTTGACGCTCGAGCGCTGGCGCTACACCACCACCTTCACTCTCGACGGCTCGGTGGGCATCGACGGGGTCGGCACCGACGCGGGCGTGGCTTCGGCGGACGCGGACCTCGGCATGAGCAAGCTGCTCGGCACCGGCGCCAACATCGTCGGCAGCATCGGCGCCAGCCTGTTCCGCGTCATCAGCACCGGCGACGGCTGGGACGCGCTGTCCGATCTGACCTTGTCCGTGACGCAGCCGCTGCTGCGCGGCGCCGCGCGCGAAGTCGTGATGGAGCCTCTGACTCAGTCCGAGCGGGACCTGGTCTACGAGGTGCGCAACTACGAGCGCTTCCGCCGCACTTTCGCGGTGGACGTGGCCAACGAGTACTACGCGATCCTCGTGACGCTGGACCAGATCGCCAACGAGGAGGAGAACCTACGCAGCGTGCGGCTGATCGAGGAGTTGTCGAAGGCGCGCACCGAAGCCGGCCGTCTCTCCCCCATCCAGCGCGACCAGGCCAGCCAGGACGTGCTGAGTTCGGAGACCAGCCTGCTGCAATTGGTGGCGCGCTTCGGCCAGCAGTTGGACAACTTCAAGCTGCGCCTCGGCCTGCCGCCGGAAGCCGGCCTGCGCCTGGACCCGGCGGAATTGGTGAATCTCCGCGACTTGGACGGCTCCGACCTCGAATTGCTCGATTCCGACGACCTCACCGTCGGCGCGCTCTCGCGCCGCCTCGATCACATCAACACCGCCGAGGCGCGCGTGGACGCCGAGCGGCGGGTGCGCATCGCCGCCGACGCGCTGCGCGCCGGTTTGGACATCAACGCCACCATCGGCTCCACCAGCGAGGAAGGACACCCCATCTCCTACCGCTCCGGCGTCACGCCGTGGTCGCTCGGCCTAGGCTGGGATCTGCCGATTGACAATCTCCCGGAGCGCAACAGTTACCGCTCGGCGCTGCTGGATCTCCAGTCGGCGCTGCGCAGCGAGGAGACCTCGCGCGACACCGTGCTGTCCGGGCTGCGCGACGACCTGCGCCAGGCCACCAACGCGCGCGAGCGGCATCAGGTGCAGCTCACCGCCGTGCTGCTGGCCGAACGCCGCGTCGAGAGCACGCAGCTCAACTTCGACGCCGGCCGCGTCGAGACCCGCGACCTGCTCGACGCGCAGCGCTCCTTCTTGAGCGCCCAGAACTCCGCGACCTCGGCCCTGCGCGACTTCGCCATTTCGCGCCTCCGCCTGTACAGCGACCTCGAACTCCTCGAAGTCGGCCCCGACGGCATCCACGTCACTTCTCCCGACGCCCCATGACCACTCCGCCTCCCCGCCGCCGCAGCCCGCTCCCGATCGCGATCGCCCTGGTCGCGATCGCCGCCCTCGCTTGGGGCGGCTGGCGCGAGAACGGCTGGTTCCGCGAGGAGGCCGCGCCCGAGGAGGCCGGCTACAAGGTGGTGCGCCAGCACGTGGACATCACGGTGAGCCAGCGCGGCAATTTGTCCGCGCGCAACGCCGCCAAGGTCTACAGCGAGCTGGAGGGCCGGGCCGCGATCCTGGAGATCGTGGACGAGGGAGCGGTGGTCGAAGTCGGCGACGTGCTGGTGCGGTTGGACTCCTCGGCTCTGGAGGACCGCAAGGTCGCGCAGGACATCGCGGTGCAGAACGCGCGCGCCGCTCTGACCAAGTCCGAGCAGAACCTGCAGATCCAGGAAAGTCAGAACACCAGCGATCGCGCGGCCGCTGAGCAGAAACTGGACTTCGCGAAGACCGACCTGAGCAAGTACCTCAACGGCGACTGGCCGAAGAAGAAGCTCGAGGCCGAGGAAGCCATCAAGCTGGCCGAGCAGGAGATGGCGCAGGCCAAGGACAAGTTCGAGTGGTCGGAAAAGCTGTATGACAAGGGTTTTCTGACCCGCTCGGAACTGGAGTCGGACACGCTCGCGCGCGCGCGGGCGGAGATCAAGCAGCAGCAGGCGATCCGCACCAAGGATCTGCTCGAGAACTACGACCACCCGAAGGAGCAGCGGCGCCTCGAAGCCGCCGTCGAAGAGGCGGTGCGCGAGCTCGATCGCGTCAAGCTGCAGGCCAGCGCCCGCCTCGTGGACATCACCGCCGACGTCGGCACCAACAAGGCCAAACTCGGGTTGGAGGTCGAGAAATTCGCCAAGCTGAACGACCAGATCAGCAAGGCCACGATCCTCGCGCCGGTGGCCGGCTACGTGGTCTACCGCCGCTCGGAAGGCGGCATGGGCCGCGGCAGCGAGACGATCCAGAAAGGCACCGAGATTCAGGAGCGCCAGGAAATCATGAGCATTCCGCAGGCCGGCGGCATGGTCGCCGAGGCCAGCATCCACGAGTCGGTGGTGCAGAAGGTGCGCCTCGGCATGCCGGTGCGGCTCAAAGTGGACGCGATTCCCGGCAAGGAATTCCGCGGCGAAATCGCGTTCATCGCGCTGGTGCCGGACAGCAACTCCTGGTGGGCGAATCCGAACATGCGCCAGTTCAAGACGCAGATCTCGATCCTGGATCCCGACCCGGAGATGAAGCCGGGCATGTCCTGCAACGTGGACATCCTGGTGGACGCGATTGACGACGCGCTGGCCGTGCCGGTGCAGGCCATCTATCGCAGCGGCGGACTGACCGTCTGCTTCGTGGGCGGCGCGACGCGGCCGGTGAAGATCGGACGCAGCAGCGACACGTGGGTCGAGATTCTCGAAGGCGTGAAAGAAGGCGAGATCGTCGCCATCGCGCCGCCGGCCGGCTTCAAGCCCGAGCCCGAGCCGCAGCGCGAACCCGAGGCGCCGCCGGCGATGCAGAGTCCGGCCGGCTACTCGGCGCCGCCCGCGAGCGGCGAGGTCAAAGGACCTCCGTCCGGCGGAACCGGCGGCGGTCCGGGCCAAGGCGGCCGCGGCCGGCCTTCCGGCGCCGAGCGGCCCGAGTCGGGGAGCCGCAATGACGGGCGCTGAGCCGGCCGCTGCCGCCGGCGGGCGGCAGCCGGTCGCCGAATTGCGGGACGTGCGGCGCGTCTATCGGATGGGCACGAACGAGGTTCGCGCCCTGGACGGCATCAGCGTGTCGTTCGGCGCCGGCGAGTACTGGTCCATCATGGGCACCTCAGGCAGCGGCAAGAGCACGCTGCTCAACATCCTCGGCTGCATCGATC
>CAYVPL010000250.1:0-4006 GCA_964453755.1 uncultured Planctomycetales bacterium | reverse complement strand
GTCGGGAAGCAGCGCGCCCTGCACTCCGGAGGCCTGGCGACGGCAAGTGAATCTCACTCTGGGACTCTTGGCGCCAGGCAAAGAACAGGAGCCGCACACGGTGCAACTGCTGGTCGCGGACGGCTCCGCCCGCTTCCTGCGCTTCGATGGCATTCAAATAGTAATCAACGGACGCGGCTGGTCCTACAGAGCCGCCGCGCCGCCCGGCCCCGCGCGTCTGCTGGTGCGCAGGACGAGCGGCGAGCAGATGGATTTCGATTTCGTCGTGGCCGATGCCGCCGACGATCAGCACGCGTTCAACTTGCCGGACTGAAGCGCGCAGGCGCGCCTGGGGCGCCGAGCCGACGCCGCCCGACCCTTCAGCGTCGCGCCGAGGCGGCCGGCTCGCCGTATTGCGCCAGCACTGCGGCAGCGCGCTCGTCGCAGGATTTGGCCAGCTCGTGCAGGCCGATGCCGCGGAATTGGCCGGCCAAGGTCGAGAATTCCCGCACGCGGGGGGCCAGCAGCCGTCCGCCGAGCGGCCGCGAGCTCACCAGTTCGTCGAGGGGCAGGCGGCTGATGAGCCCGAGGTCGGTTGTCAGATCTCGAATGCGGATCTTGCCCACGTACAGGCTGGACAACTGGCCTTGGCGATCCAGCAGAAGGCTGCAAGGCAGCGGCACTTCATCGCTGTAGAGGAGAACGTCGGCGAAAATGAATTCGACGGCCGCCTTGAGCGTCTCGGTCGCGACGCCGCCGCGCTCGTCGAATCCGTATTGGGCAAGCATCGCGCGCGCCGCCGCCGGGTCGGCGCCGGACTCGACCAGCATGGGCACGACCTGCAGCGCCGAGCGGCTCAGCACGGCGTGTTGCTCGCGCAGCAGACCCAACTCCTCGACGCATGCCGCGCAGGTCGTGGAGAAGAAATTGATCAGCATCGGCGAGCCCGCGAACTCCGCAGCCGTGCGCGCTGGCGACTCCCATCCTGGAATGGGTAGAGCCGCGAGCGGCAGCCGGCTCACCAACGGAACCCGCGTCACGGTGCGATCCGCTGCGGCCGCCGCCGGTTCGGGATCCGCGGCCAGCAACTTGGCGAGAGGCTGCTGCGGCACGGACTCGGCGCGCCCCGTGCCCTGCACGAGGCGGTAGCGGCCGTTCGCTGGCAGAGCGCGGAAGCTCTCTTCCTTGCCGTTCGGCCAGCGCACCAGCGCGCGCTCGGCCTGCGCGGCGGCGCCCAGGCCAAAGTGCAGGCGCTTCGACGAAGCTGCCAAAAACCCTTCGCCGGCCCGTACCGTGCTGCGGCTGCGCGCGCCGCCCGCCTCCACGATCACGGTGGCGCCGATCGCATCGCGGCTGCTGCCGGCGCCGACGAGATCGAGTTGCAGCCAGTTGCCCGGCTGCGGCCAGCGGTTGAGCAGGAGCCGCATCTTGGGGGCGTTGCGGCTACGCAGAAGCAGATCCTGCCGCCCATCTTCGTCCCAATCCAGGCGCGCGCAGGCCCTGCCATCCTCGAGGAAGGCCGCCGCGGTCAGGCCGCTCACGTCGGCGAATCCGGCGGCGCCGAGGTTGAGGAACACGCGGTTGGACTCGCGTCCGCTCCAGGACATCTGACCTCTCTCCACCAGCAGAGCCATGCTGGCCCAGGCCTCCCGGTATTCGTCGAGGCCCTCCTCGCCCGGACTCACTGATTGCGACGTCACGCGCCGCCAGAACAGGCTTCACAAATCCACGGTCTGGGCGCTGGTGATAAATCCGTTCGGGGCGTAGATGTCGGCGCGGCCGTCGTTGTTGAATTCGAAGAACAGCGAGCCCCAGCCCCACAGGCCCACGGCCACCCCTGCCTTATCCGTCACGTCGGTGAATTTGCCGCGGCCGTCGTTGAGCAGCAAAGAATTGCCGCGCGCGTAGCGCAGGAAGGCTTGATGCAGCGCCGGGTCTTCGCCGTCCATGAAGCGGTCCTGCTGCGAGGCGATGCGGCGGCCTGCGGAGGAGAACATGTTGGTGACGTAAAGGTCCGCGTCGCCGTCCTGATCCACGTCCCCGAAACTGGCGCCCATGCCGGAGGCAAGGTCCTCGCAGCCGCGCTCGGCCGCGACGTCCTTGAACTTGCCCTTGTCATTGAGATAGAGGTTGTTGCGGCCGAAGTCGTTGGCGACGTACAGATCCTGGTCGCCGTCGTCGTCCACGTCTTCGAAGGTGGCCGCGAGGCTGAACCGCTTGTTGTTCATGTCGAGCCCCACCTCTTGGGTCGCCACGGACAAGCGCCTGCCGCCTTCGTTGCGCCAGAACACGTTCTCGGCGCCGTTGTTGGCGTCGTGGTAGGGAATCGGCACCGCGTTCATCAGTCCGTCCGCGACGTAGCGGCAGGCGTACAAGTCCAGGTCGCCGTCGCGGTCGGTGTCGGCGGCCGCCAAGGAGTAGATCTCGGCGCCGACCGGTCCCACGACGCGCATGGGCTCGAACTTGCCTTTGCCGTCGTTCCAGCACAGCGCCACGTCGGGCCCGATGCTGAGAGCCAGATCGGCGAAGCCGTCGCCGTCGAAATCGGCGATCAAAGCGCTGCGGGTCTTGTCCAGCACGTCGAGGCCCACGGTGGCCGAGCATTCCAGCGGCGTGCCGCCCGGGCGCCAGAGCCACAGCCGGTTGGGCAGGCCGGCCTGCTGACAAAGATAGACGTCGTCGTGCCCGTCTCCATCCACGTCGCCCACGGCGATGCCTTGAGCGCCGTTGAAGGACTTGCCCATCATGCGATCCACGCGATTCGTCCAGTTCTCCGTGCCGAAGAGCACCTGCTCGCGGTAGCCCGGCGTGCCGCCGAACACCGGCAGCGAGTGATCGGGCAGCAGTTTCGCCGGGCCGGCCACCTCCTCGTACTTCAGCAACCGAACTCCGGCCAGTTTGAGGTCCTCGTCGCTCGCGCCGATTTGCCAGCGCGTGCCGAGCTCGAGATTCCACTGCAGCACGCGCCCGCCGGATTCGGCGTGGGCGTGCAGGTAGACGCGCATGCGGAAGCGGTTGGCGGCTTCCAGCTCCACGCTGACCAGCTTCATCAGGAATCCGCCGATGGACGCCTCGGCCGGCGCCGCCGCGCGAAATTCCCGCGCCAGTCCAGCCAGGCGATCCAGCGGCAAGGCGTCCGGCGGAATGCCGCGCGCGCGGCGCACGACGATCACTCCGTCGTCATAAGAAGATTGCAGATCAGGTCGCAGCACGTTGCATACGAAGTCTGACGTCAAGTGAGAGACGTCGAAGTCGCGGCCGGCGACGAGATCCTCGAGGAAGTGCTTGATGATCGGCTTGGCCGCATCGTGCAGCACCTCGCTGCGCCACTGGTCTGCCTCGGGATCAATGCGCCGCTCGCTGTCGAGCGCGAAGTCCGGCAAGGTTTCGCCGGGCTCGCTGCGAAAGGTGTTCTGCTGCGTCCAGGCCAGGCCGGGAAGCGAAGCGACGGCGAAAAGCAGGCAGGCGTACCTGCTCGCCGTGGCGCGGTGGGGGGAACCCGCGGGCACGACAAACTGATCCTATACATAAACCCAGGTAATGCCAGCCCCCCCCTGCAGGGTGCGCCTGAGGCCCTCCTGGGCCGGCCGGTGAGAGAGGAACCTAGGCCAGGTCGAACACCAACAACTCCGCTCCCTGCGGGCCGGCCGCGAACTCCAGCGCCTCCGCGCCGGACACGCCTGCGCCGTCGCTGGCGGACATCGCGAGACTCGTGCCGCCGGCGCGCAGCGTCACGGCGCCCGCGACGACCTGTACCCAGGCGTGGCGCCCGGCGGCGATCGGCTGGCGCAGCGTCTGACCGGGCGTGAGGAGTCCGTGGCGCAGCTCGGCGTCGGTCTGGATTGTCACAGAGCCCTCGCGGCCGTCGGGCGCGGCCACCAGGCGCAGGCGGCCGGCGAGATCGGCGTCGGCGAAGGCCTTCTGCTCGTAGCCGGGCGTGATGCCGCGTTGACGCGGCAGCAGCCAGATTTGATAGAGATGCAGCGCCTCGGTCTTCGAGGCGTTGAACTCGCTGTGCGTGACGCCG
>CAYVPL010000249.1:0-4048 GCA_964453755.1 uncultured Planctomycetales bacterium | reverse complement strand
CTGCAGTCCGGCCGCGGATCGGCCTCGCTGATCCAGCGCGCCCTCTCAATCGGGTACACGCGCGCCTCGCGCCTGATTGACATCATGACAGAGCAGGGCGTCCTGGGGCCCTTCGTCGGCTCCAAGGCGCGCGAGGTGATGCTGACGGTGGAGCAGTGGGAAGAGCAATTGAAGGCAAAGAGCGAAAAGCAGCCCCAATAGGCTCCACGCAAAGACAGGTTCACCGCGGCCTCCAGAAGCGTTGGCAACTTGACAGCAGGGGGGGGGGGCTCGGTATTGTCTAGGCATGAAGATTCTCCTTCCGATACTCAGTCTCCCGCTCGCGCTACTCGCCAGTTGGGGTTCACCGACAGACGTTGACTGCAAATGCACGCCAACGTTCGGCAACCTGACCGATCCCGGCGGTGGCGGCGATCCGTACGTCAATCTCACGTTCGATCCGGCCAAGGCCGGCGCGAGTTCTGGTACCGCCACGGTTCACCCGATTTTACTAGGATTCGGCCGTTGTCTCATTCAGCCGGAATGCACTCTCGAAGCGAAGGACTGTCGCTTTGACTTTACGGTCACGGTGGCCATCAACGTCGATCCCAACTTCCCGCCCGACAAGGTTCAGTTTAGGGACGGATCTGAGGCAACCTTTAACTCCAATGGAGTCGCAGTTTCTGATCACATCATCGTGGATGACGTCGAGTGTGGTGATGATCGGCATTTCTGGCTGAAAATTCGCAATGCTGCCAATCAAGTCATGGGCGGCGCTGACATTCTGCTGCAATGCGCAAACTGCATCGTCTAGGATAGAACCATGCGAAAGTTGTGGCCGGGACTTTTTGTGCTCACACTTGTGATGCTGGGAGTCCTGGTCTTCCAGTCTGGTGAGATGGACATAGACGAGTCACTGGCGGCCCTGTCTCCGGACCAGGCCCTGGCTGCATCGAATCCAGGAATTCAACGGCAGGATGCCGGCGCAATCCCAGCACCGATAGCGCCAGTCGAACCGCTGCATTTAACATCCGCTCAGATCGAATCCTTTCGCCTCTCCTTCAGCCGGCATTTCATCGAGCTTGGCGGTCGGGAGCGCGAATATGCTCATATCGAGACATTGCAGAGGCGAGCAGTTGGATCCGGCCAGGAGTCAAGTCTTGACGGCGCCATCCGGAACTATGCCGGCGGTTTAAGTCTGTTTCCACCGCAGGAAGGTTCGCGCTACTCCGACCTCTATCCAGGAGCGGACTCCGCGGCTGTGACTTGGCTGAACCGGCAGAGCGTCCAATTGGCAGCGTGGCTGAAGCAACCTTCCCAAACACGTGCGCTGCCAACGGAAAGCATGCTCTCTACTCCGCTCGCCTATCCACCTGATATGTGGATGCAGCATTTTTCCGGTCCAAGTGCGAATCGGCCTGATGACGCCACGAGAATGCGGATTGCACACCTCAGAGACTCGCTGGTGATTGAGGACGCGCTACTCGCGGGTGACGAATTTGTGATGAGGCCCTCAATACAGTCCGCAATGGCGGAGGTATTTCCGGGCCTCGCCGGAGTGGACCTCATGACTAAGTTTCCGGAGCTTCTACCAGAATGGGAACAGATCGAGCGCGCTCGGAGGGATCTTCAATGGCGGTATCTCCGAGCCATGGAGTCAGAGTTCGCTGCGCTAAGGTGATCGCTATACGCCGCCAGAACTAAACTTAGAGTGCCGTATACTGCGCGGTCCGACATGGCCCGCCCGCCTTCCGTCCGCGCCGTGCGCGTCGCCCTGGTGCACCTGGGCTGCGCGCGCAACCTGATCGACTCCGAGAACATCCTCGGGCGCCTGGGCGCGGAGGGGTACGTGCTGGTGCCGGCCGTGGAGGAGGCCGACGTCGCGCTGCTGAACACCTGCTCGTTCATCGGCGAGGCGCGCGCCGAATCGGAGGAGGCCATCGGCGACCTGCTCGAGCGCAAGCGCGAGGGCGCGCTGAAAGGCGTGATCGTCGCCGGCTGCCTGCCGCAGAAGTTCCGCGCCGAAGTCGAGGGCCGCTTCCCCGAGGTGGACGCCTTCCTGGGACTGTCCGATTACTCCAACGTCGCACGCGTGGTCGAAGAAGTCCTGAAGGGCCGCAAGGTGCGCGAGGAATCCGGCGGCCGCCCGCCGCAGGGCCAGGGCGAGTTCATGCGCCTGCTGCAGACGCCGCGCTCCTACGCCTACTTGCGCCCGAGCCACGGCTGCGACCACGAGTGCGCCTTCTGCATCATCCCGCAGATCCGCGGCCGCCAGGCTTCGAAGCCCCTGGACATCGTGGTCGAGGAAGCGCGCAACCTCGTGCGCCAGGGCGTGCGCGAAATCGTGCTGGTCGCCGAGGACACCACCGGCTACGGCACCGATCTGGGCCCCGGCGCGCCGCGCCTGCCCGAGCTGGCCGAGGCTCTCGCCGGCGTGGACGGCCTGCGCTGGCTGCGCGTGATGTACGCCTATCCCAACGCCTTTCCGTGGCGGCTGGTCGAAGTGATGAATCGTTTCCCGGAGATCGTCGTGCCCTATCTGGACATTCCGGTCCAGCACGGCGCCTCCGCGGTGCTCAAGCGCATGAAGCGCGGCGGCACCCGCGAGAGCGTCTCGCGCATCCTCGCGCGCCTGCGCTCCGAAGTGCCGGGCATCACGCTGCGCACCACGGTGCTGGTCGGCCATCCGGGCGAAGGCCCGGCCGAGTTCGCCGAGCTGCTGGAATTCCTG
This sequence comes from uncultured Planctomycetales bacterium, assembly GCA_964453755.1. Taxonomy (GTDB): domain Bacteria; phylum Planctomycetota; class UBA1135; order UBA1135; family UBA1135; genus JAQBVK01. Next base: position 1,338 of record CAYVPL010000249.1, on the reverse strand, counting down.
GCTGAGCACAAGTTCGACCGCCTCGGCGCCTTCGCCTTCAGCCCGGAGGCCACCGCGCCCGCCGGCGCCGAGGGCGATCTCTGCTCGCCGGAGGAGGCGCAGGAGCGGCTGGCCCAGGTCATGGAGCTGCAGGCCGGCATCGCCTTCGCCAAGCAGCAGGAGTTGGTCGGCAAGCTGACCACCGTGCTGGTGGACGGCAGCGAGGGCGAATGGGCCGTGGCCCGCACCCCGGGCGACGCGCCCGAGGTGGATCCGATCCTGCGCATCGCGGATCCCGCGGGCACCTGGAGCACGGGCTCCATGCCCCGGGTGCGGATCACCGCTGCGGACGGCTACGATCTGGTGGGCGAAGTCGTCCGCTGAATCGCTCTGCATGGTCGTCCGGCACCTGCCCAATCTCATCACTCTGGCTCGGCTGCTGCTCGCGGTCGCGGTGTTCGTCTGCATGAGCCGCGCACTCGATCACGCGCCGGGCTCGCCGGCTGGACAGACCTGGCTGCTGTGGGCCTTCTGGCTCTGGCTGGTCGCGGCGGTCAGCGACACCGTGGATGGATATCTCGCGCGCAAGTACGGCTGGGTGACCGCGCTGGGCCGCATCGCGGATCCGGTGGTGGACAAAGTCCTCACGCTGGGCGCGCTGGCCTATCTCGTGCCGGGTCAGGCGATCTACGGCCGGCCCGACGATCTGCTGCCGATCATGCCGGTGTGGGCGCTGGTGCTGCTGCTGACGCGCGAGTTTTTGGTGACCGCGTTGCGCGGCTACGTCGAGAGCAAAGGCCTGGCCTTTCCGGCCGAGCGCTCCGGCAAGTGGAAGATGGTGCTGCAGAGCGTGTTCCTCGGCGTCGTGATCGGCGCGGCCTCCGGCGTGTCGGAATTTTTGCATCTGGTCTGGCTGGAGGACCTCTTGCGTCATCCGTGGACGCTCGCGGCGTTGTTCTGGGGCATGATTGCCCTGACGGCCGCTTCCGGCCTGACCTACTGCGTGCGCGCCACGCGCTTGTTGTCCGGCCGCCCGGCATGAGCAGTCCGCTCGACGACCTGCGCGCCGCGCTGGATGCGCTGGACCGCGCCGCCGCTGCCGAGCGCGAAACCGCCGCCGTGCTGATGCGCGGCTGGTTGTCCACGGAGGCCGGGCGCGCCGCAGCTTTGACCCTCGGCGCGGAAGGGGAGCCGCCGGGGCGCTTCGGCATGATCGGCAGCGCGCCCTCGATGTTGAAGCTCTATGACCTGCTCGCGCGCATCGAGCGCACCGGCGTGCCGGTGCTGGTGCTCGGCGAGAGCGGCACCGGCAAGGAGTTGGTGGCGAAGGCGCTGCACCAGCACGGACCGCGCCGCAAG
>CAYVPL010000248.1:0-4064 GCA_964453755.1 uncultured Planctomycetales bacterium | reverse complement strand
CCCAGGCCATGAACGCGTGCAGGCCGCCCAGTTCGCGCACCAGCTCGACGCCGGGCCGCGCGTAAAGGTGAAAAGAGTTGGCGAGCATCATCTGCACGCCCATCGGCCGCATGCGGTCCGGCCACGGCCCGCGCAGCATGCCGCGCGTCGCCACCGGCATGAAGGCCGGCGTGTCCACGACGCCGCGCGCCGTGTGCAGGCGGCCCAGCCGCGGCCCGGTGGCGGAGCCGCGCAGAAGCTCGAAGCGCAAGCTCATTCCATCAGCGCGCTGCTGAGCGGCCGGATCCGCGCACCCGGATAATAGTGCTGCAGGATCTCGCGCCAGTCCGCGCCGGCCCGCGCGCGGCGCAGCGCGCCCGTCTGACAAAGACCGACGCCGTGGCCGTTGCCGAAGCCTTCGAGGTTGAGCGCGCCGTCCTCGCGCACGCGCGCGGCCGTCCACACGGTGGAGGGCACGCGCAGGCGCAGGCGCAGTTCTTCGGCGGTGCCGTCGTAGTGGCGGTCCGCGCCCAGAAAGCGCGTGCGCAGCATGCGGCCGGCGGCGTCGCGATCCAGGGTGTGCAGGCTGCGCATCCACGGCCCGAGGCCCATGGCCACGGCCAGTCCGTCCAGGCGCTCGGCGCTGACGGTGGCGCGCCACGGCCGGCTGGCGGCGCGGCAATCCAGATCCGGCACGCCCGCGAGCGGCGGGCAGTCGCGGTTGACGAAACCGAGCGCGCGCGCGTCGGCGGTGTGGCCGGCGCAGTCGGCGTGAAAGAAGGCAGGCAGCAGGTCCTCGTCCCACACCAGGACCAGCCCGCGCGTTTCCTCCACGGCCTGCCGCGCGGCGTCGGTGTGCCAGTCGGTGCCGCGGAAGACCTGGTCGTCGGAGGTGTCGCGCAGCGCGCCCTTGCGCGCGCGCAGCTTCCACAGCGCCCAGGTGCGCGCCGCCACCGCCTGCGCGCGCGCCGCCTCGTGCGCGTCCCGCGCGTTGGTGGCCAGTTCGCCGCAGACGACGCCGAGCACGTATTGCTCGAGCGGCAGGTGCAGCACCAGCCGCAGTCCGTCGGCGGCGCCGGGCTCGCGCACGATGCCGATCTCGAGCGCGCCGCTGAAGCGCTCGTCCTCGATCTGCAGCGCGTCGTCGCCGGCGGGCGCAAGCACCAGCCGCTCGCGGTTGAAGAGCGCGGAGCCGATCAGAATGCCCGCCGGATCCAGGCGCAGGACGCCGCGCAGACCGTGGCCGTCGAGGAGGCGCGTGCCTTCGTGGTCGAGAATGCGCCAGGCGCCGCTGACCTCGAGGCGCACCTCCTGCGCGCCTTCGAAGCGCATCAGGCGCACTTGCACCGGCGGCTCCAGCGCCGGCGCCGGATCCCCGTGCATGGCCGCCTCTTCGGCGACGACCGTCAGCATCTCCGAAGCGCTCGCGTCAGCGGCGGCTCGGCGCTCGGCGGGCGCCGCCCAGGGATCGTGCGCCGGCCCCAGCGCGCGCGCGCCGAGCCAGAGCAGCCCCAGCGCCAGCGCCACGCCTGCCAGCCAGATCTCAGGCCGGTCGGGTGTCCGCATGCTCAGCCGGCCGCGAACAGCGGGGGCGGCGGGGGTTCGATGCCGCAGGCGCGCCAACCCGCGCTCGTCAGCATGCGGCCTTGCGGCGAGCGGTGCAGGAAGCCGCGCCGGATCAACCAAGGCTCGACGACTTCGGCCAGCGTGTCTTCTTCTTCATCCACGGCCACGGCCAAATTCTTGAGGCCGAGCGGTCCGCCGCCGGCGCGCGCCAGTGCCTCGAGAATGCGGCGGTCGGCGCGCTCCAAGCCAAGGTCGTCGATGGACAACAGGCTGAACGTGCGCTCGACGGCGGCGCGATCCACGCGGCCGGTGCCCTCGGTCTGCGCGACGTCGCGGGCGCGCCGCAGCAGACGGTTGGCGATGCGCGGCGTGCCGCGCGCGTGCTCAGCCAACAATTCGCGGCCCGCGCCGTCGAGTTGCACGCCGAGCAGCCCCGCCGAGCGGTCGAGAATGCGCTGCAGATCGGCGGCAGGGTAGGGCTCGAAGCGCAGCGTGTGGCCGAAGCGCGAGCGGAAGGGCGGCGAGAGCAGCGCCTCGCGCGTGGTCGCGCCGACCAGCGTGAAGGGCTGCAGGTCGAGTTTGAGCAGGCGCGCATGGATGCCGGTGTCCAGCGTCCACTCGATCGCAAAACGATCCATCGCGCCGTAGAGATATTCTTCGACCTCGCGCGGCAGCCGGTGGATTTCGTCAATGAAGAGCACGGAGCCGCGCTCGAGTTGCGAGAGAATCCCCACCAGGTCCTTGGCCCGGTCGAGGGCCGGCCCGCTCGTGACGCGCAGCGGCGCGCCGAGTTCCTCGGCCAACACGAAGGCCAGCGAGGTCTTGCCCAGGCCTGGGCCGCCCGCGAAGAGCAGATGCTCCAAGACCTCGCCGCGCGCGCGCGCGGCCTGCAGCATCAGCCGCAGCGGCCGCAGTGCCTCTTCCTGCCCGAGAAAGTCCTCGAAGCGGCGCGGCTGCAGGCCGCGCTCGAATTCCCGCTCGGACGGGGCGGCAAGCCCCGGCTCGAAAGCCGAATCGTCCATCTGGCCCTGATTCTGACCGGGGGCGGGGCCGAATTCCATGATTCCCCGGCGCCCCGGGACCCTACCCAGGGGAGGACGCCGTGCTAACCTGCCCGGCCTGGCAGGTGCGACTCCGCACATGCTCGGACGAGATCGCCCGTCGCGACCTTCAAAAGCGGCCAAAACGGGCCTTGGCATGATGTTTGCTTGATTGCTTGCGAACCCAGAGGCATTGAGGAGAAACCGCCGGATGAACCGTTACCCGATCCTGACCCTTGCTGGCCTGACCCTGGTCGGCACCGCAGCCTGCTTCAACACTGACCAGACCAGCGACCCGGACTCGTACGCCACGGACGCGCTGATGAAGATGGTGGAAGTTCAGAACGGCTTCGGCCGCCTGCTGCCGTACATCGTCGCCGTGCCGGACCCGTTCACGGGCGCGCCTTCCTCGCAGCTGATCGAGATCCGCACGATGGAGGATCTGTTCAACAATCCGCCGTCGGAGTCCAATCCGATCCTGGCGCCGGCCTCGTGGCCCGTGGCGGCCATCAACCCGGCGGGCCGCACCGGCAACCAGTTCGTCTCCATCAAGTTCACGCGCTCGATCGACCGCAACTCGGTGCTGGACCCGACCGCATCCGGCCTGGCCAACAACGGCCTGACCGGCGCCATCAGCGTGGTCGCCTACGACCCGGTCACCGGCGAAAGCTCACCGATCTCCGGCCGCGGATTCGTGGACGGCTACACCTATGCCGGCAGCGGCCCCAAACTCGAGCGTTGGGTGGTGCCGGGCGTCGAAGGCGGCGTGGACGCGCTGACGCTGACGCGCGGCGGCAACGAGATCACGCCCGGCATCGGCTTCCCGGGCACGGACGATCCGGATGGCGGCATCATCGAAGGCGGCTTCGTGGGTTCCGCGCAGCTGGTTCACCCGACCGTGTTCGTCTTCGTCGTGGACAGCGACAGCAACCTCACGACCTACGAGGCCCTGCCGCAGAACAAGATCATTCGCGTGATCATCCGCGGCGCCGAAAGCACTTGCACCTCCGACGGCACCGTGGCCGCGGGCGTGCGCTCCACGACCGGCCGCATGCTCGAAGAAGGCGGCATCGCCACCTCGGAAGTCGGCGGCGACGTGTTCCAGCCGACTCCGCTGCTGGACGGCCTCGGCGGCGAGCCCGTCACCTGCCCGCGCGACCTGGACGCGGATCTGGCCTGCGACGTGCAGATCCATTACGCCTTCAGCGAGGCCTGCCAACCCTATTCGCTCGGCCCCTTGCCGAGCGCCGTGCCGCCGCCGCCTTCGAACGAGTTCACGGTGGAGTTCCTGCCGCCGGTCTCGCCGAACAGCCCGCCGCCCGGCTCGACCATTCAACTGCCCTACACCGTGCAGCCGGTCGGACCGTTCAACTTCACCGAGTTCATCGTCACGCCGGTCGTCGCCTTCCCGGGCAGCGATCCCTTCGGCGCGCAAGCAGTCGCCACCGTGACTTACTTCCACAACGCGGCGGTGGACCT
>CAYVPL010000247.1:0-4095 GCA_964453755.1 uncultured Planctomycetales bacterium | reverse complement strand
GATCACGGCATCTTCAAGACCAACCACTCGTTCTTCCAATGCCCCAAGTGCGGGGCAATCTGGAGACATGAAGCCGATGCCGGGGCGTCTGGGAGAAGTTACGGCTTGATTCAGATGTGGAAGCCGGACTAGGTCACCGGTCCAACCACTACCCACTCCCGAATTTTTACCTCCAAAGGTATGGTAACTGCCTCGACAGGCCAGTTCGGGCAGGACGGAATTCGCTGACCTCCGACTTCTAGACTTGCGCTGCCAGCGCCGCGGAGAAAAAAATGAGTGAAGAGCGCAACGCCAAGTACCCAGTCGGGAGGTCTGGTGGGCCGACCTGGATTCGAACCAGGAACCAACGGATTATGAGTCCGCTGCTCTCACCGTTGAGCTATCGGCCCGGCGGAGGCCAAGTCTAACCAGCGCGCCCTTGCCGGATTTTCCGGCCACCGCTAGACTAAGCAGGCCCACATGAGTGAAAGCAGCGTTCTTACTTCAATCCGCGATGCTTGGTCCGAAGAGCAGTCGCTGAACACCATCAAACAGCTGCGCAAGGATTATCCGCGCTATTCGAACAACGAGCTGTACGCCATCTGGTCGCACACGCACGGATTGGTGCCGCTCGACGGGCGCGGCAAAGTGATCATCGACCAGTGGCAGATGCACGCCGAGGAAGACGGCAAGCACGTCCAGCCCGGCGGCTTCAAGGTTTCGCGCCCGCTCTACGGACGCGCGTTGCGCGCGCAATCCGGATCGTCCAAGCCGCGCCAGGCGGCGCGCCGCAGCCGCAAGGAAGAGAACGAGCCGCTCGCCAAGCCGGACGGCTTCACCAGCCCGAAGGCGCTGGCCCTGGCCAAGCAGTACGACAGCGCGGCGCGCGTGCTCAACACGCTGATCGAGAAGCAGCGCGAAACGCAGCGCGTCGTCGAGCAACTGGCTCCCTTCTCGCAGGGCGTGCTGATCGAACTGGCCTCCGGCAGCGAAGAGGCGGCCGCCGCCCTGCGCCAGGCCGGCCTGATCCCCTCCTGATCCGCCACCGCGCGAAGCGCCACCCCGCCATGAAGCGCCTCGCCCTGCTGATCTTCCTGCCGCTGCTGGCCTGCGGCCCGCTCACGCCGCGCGAGCGCGGACCGCGCAACAATCCGCCGCCCGCTGAAACCCCGCGGCGCCCCGGCGGCGAGGAGAACTCCGGCGGCGGCCGCATCGGGCCGGCCCCGGCCTATCCCGGCGAGCGCACGATCGGCGCGCCGATCGCCGGCACTCTGACAATCGGCGCCATCGCCGATTGTCAGTACGCGGATCAGCCGGACAACGGCCTGCGCCTCTACCGGCGCGCGCCGCAGAAGCTGAAGGAGGCGGTCGCGGAACTGAACGCGGCACGGCCCGCCTTCACCGTGCACCTCGGCGACTTCACGGACACCGGCTGGGAGTCCTACGACGTCGTCGCGCCGATCTACGCCGGCCTCGCCGCCCCCGCCCACCACGTGCTGGGCAACCACGAATTCTCCGTGCCGGACGCGCGCAAACCGCAGGTGCCGGCGCGCCTGGGCATCCCGCAGCGCTACCGCGACTTCTCGCAGAACGGCTGGCGGTTCGTGCTGCTCGACGGCAACGACGTCAGCCTGCACGCGCACCCGGCGGGCAGCGCCGCGCAATTGGACGCGCGCGCCTTCCGCGACCGCGTCGCGCCGCGCGCCGCGGACTCGGGCGGAGCGGTCGGCCTGGTGCAACTCACTTGGCTGGACGTGGTGCTGGCCGAGGCCGACGCGGCCGGCGAGTCGGCCGTCGTGATGTGCCATTTCCCGGTGCTGCCCGCCGGCGGGCCCACGTTGTGGAATGCGGCCGAGGTCGTGTCGGTGCTGCGCGCGCATCCCAGCGTGAAGCTCTATCTTGCCGGCCACGATCACGCCGGTTCTTACGTGGAGGCGCACGGCATTCACTTCCTGACCTTGCAAGGCATGCTGGACACGCCTGACAATGCCTTCGCCACCCTCACGCTGGCGCCCCGCGAGATCACGGTGGACGGGCGCGGCCGCGTGCCCGACCGCAAATTGGCCCTGCGCTGATCCGGCGGCGCGGCCGGTCAGGGCTACACTGCCGGGCCATGCCGAGCTGCCTGCTGCTTCTCGCCCTCTGCGGCTTCCAGGAACCCGCCCCAACCGCGGAACCCGCCCCCCCCGCCGCCGAAGCCGCGCCGCAAGAGCCGCCGCCGGCTCCCGCCCCGGAACCGCAGGCGCTGCCGCCCGCCGGCTACGGCGATCCCGAGGCCGTGCCGGAGCAACTGCAGGACATCGCGGCCGCGGGGGGGGAACGCTGATCGAATTGGCGCGCACCGCCGAGGGCCGCCCCGTGCTCGCGCTCACTCTCGGCGAGCGGCCGCAGTCCGGCCGGCCGGAAGTGCTGATCGTCGCCAATCTGGCCGGCGACCGGCTGGCCGCCAGTGATCTGGCCCTGCGCCTCGCGCGCCATCTGGCAGCGGGCTCGCCGCTGCTCGAAGCCGCGACCGTGCACGTGGTGGCCCTCGCCAATCCGGACGGCGCCGCGCGCGCCTTCGCCGGTGCCGATCCGTGGCGCGGCGCGCCGGTGGACGAAGATCGCGACGGCCTGACCGACGAGGACGGCCCGCGCGATCTCGACGGCGACGGCCGCGCGCTGTGGATGCGCGTGCCTGATCCGCGCGGCGCGATGCTGCCCGATCCCGCCGACCCGCGCGCCACGCGCGAAGCGAAGAAGGACGACGGCGAGGCCGGCGGCTGGCTGCTCGTGCGCGAAGGCGCCGACGCCGACGGCGATCGGCTTGCCGCGGAAGACGGCTTCGGCGGCGCTCGCATCGAGGCCAACTTCCCGCAACGCTGGCGCGAGCATCAGCCGGAAAGCGGCGGCTTCCCCCTGTCGGAGCCCGAAGCGCGCGGGCTCGCGGACTTCGTGCTGGCGCACCCGCACGTGGCGCTGGTGATCGTGCTCGACGACGAGGACAACGTCGCCAGTCCGCCCAAAGGCAAGGACCGGCTCGAGCGCGCAGCCGGCGAGCCGCACGCCGACGACGCCAAACTGCTGAAGATCTGGTCGAAGCGCCTGTACGGCGAAGACGGCAAAGGCGCCGGCGAGTCGAAGCCGCGCGGCGCCGAAGACGCATCCGGCAGCTTCGCCGACTGGGCGTATCACCAGACCGGCGCGCTGGTGATCGAGAGCGGCCTGTGGTCGCCGCCGCGCGAGACCAAACTGGCGGGCGCCGAGGATTTGGCCAAGGAGGCGGGCGACGAGGCCAAGGAGCTGCGCTGGCAGGACGCCACGTACGGCGGCGCCGCCTTCGTGCCTTGGAAGGAGTTCGAGCATCCTCAGCACGGCACCGTGGAGATCGGCGGCTGGCTGCCGCTGGTGCGCGCGAACCCGCCGGCCGGCGAGATGGAAGCGCTCACCACGCGCTGGACGAGTTTCTGCGACGGGCTCGGCGCCGATTTCGCGCGCCTCGCCTGGGAGCAGGTCGAGGTGAAGGCCCTGGGCGACGGCGTGTTCGAGGCGCGCGCCCTGCTCGTGAACCGCGGCCTGCTCGCCACCATGTCGGCGGCCGGCGCAACCAACGAGCGGCCGCGCCCGGTGCGCGTCACGCTGGAGTTGCCCGGCGGCGAACTGCTGGCCGGCCGCGCGGTGCAGAGCGTCGAGAGCCTGGCCGGCCTCGGCGGCAGCCGCGAATTCCGCTGGATCTACCGCGCCGGCGCCGAGGGCGCGCGCATTCGCGCCGCCTCACAAACGGCGGGCCAGGCTCTGACCGAACTGGAGGCACAATGATTTCCTTCCTCATTCTGTGCGCGGCGCTGCCGCAGCAAGCCGGCGGCCAGTGGACGCCGAAAGTCGAGATCGCGTGGAACCGGTACTACGACTACGCGGCGGTGCTGGACCTGGAGCAGCGCCTGGCCGAGGCCTGGCCTGATTTCGTGCGGCTGGAGTACATCGGCGCCTCCTACGAAGGGCGCCCGATGCGCCTGCTGGTGCTCGCCAACTCCGCGACCGGCGCGGACACGGAGAAGCCGGCGATGTGGGTGGACGGCAACGTCCACGGCAACGAGGTGCAGGGCGCGGAGGCCGCGCTGTACCTGGCTTGGTGGC
>CAYVPL010000246.1:0-4107 GCA_964453755.1 uncultured Planctomycetales bacterium | reverse complement strand
GGTGCCCCTCGACCCTTGCCTGGTGCGCGGCACGCACGGGCGGCTGCCGGACACGGCCGACGAAGGTCCGGTGTGGATCGGCCCGGAACGAATCGCGCCAGGGCCGGAGACCGAGGTCTCTTCCGTGCGCGCGCTGTCTGGAATCGCGCGGACTCAGGTCTAACGCGAAGTCGGTCCTAGAGCCAGCGCCGCTGCCCGCTCGAGCGCGGCGCGCCCAGTGCAAACACCCACTGGCCGCCGATCGCGTACCACTTCTCTTCTCCGGGCGCGGGATTGTTGTGCGTCACGAAGAGTGAGAAGCGGTTCGCCGGCGAGAAGCGATAGCTGGCCCACAGCGAGTGATAGTGGCCGTCGGCCTCCTCCTCCGGGGTGGGAACGTCGAAGCGCGAGGCCAGGCCGCCGAAGGACCAGTTGCGGTTCATCACGTATTCGTACATCAGCCACTCGCCGCGCTCGCGCTCGCTGACCAGATCGCTGGGCGTGCCGACGCGGTACTCGCTGTCGTCCAGCCAGACCTCGACGGAAATTTCGTGCGACTCCTCCTCGGAAACCTGCCAGCGATAGCCGGCGTCGAATCCGCCGAGCCAGTGGTTGGTCTCGTCGCGCACCGTGCCGACGCCGGGCACCTCGGTGTATTGCACTTCGTAGGGTGCGAAGAGTCCGCTGGCGCCGACGCGCAGCGCGCCCGCGACGCTGGTGCGCCACTGCATCTCGGTGCGCGCGGTGGCGGCGCCGTTCTGCACGCCGTAGCGGCCGTCGGCGGGAATGTCCGCGTCCTCCACCACGCCGTACTCGTTGGCGTCCACGTTCTGGCCTTCCACCTCGCTGGCCAGGCCGAGGCTCCAGCGGAAACTGCCGTTGCGCAGCGGGATCTGGTGGTGCGCCTCGACGCCGCGCGCGGCCAGGTTGCCGCCCAGATAGATGCGCCGCGTGCCGTCCAGCTGCGGCGCCGGAAACTCGTTGGCCAGCACGGTGTTCCACGCGCCCAGATCGGCGAAATACTGCCCGACCAGCAGATGGAAATTCTGCGGCCAGAAGGGCAGCGGCAGCATGCCGATGCGCGCCGCGGCTTCGCGCAGCACGAACTCGCCGCCGTCGCCGGGATCGGCGAAGTCCACGGTCGCGTAGACGCTGGCCGTCTCGTCCACTTCGGCGCTGACGTGCGCCTGCGCGCTGCGCACGCGCAACTCGTTGTAGGAGCCGGCCGAATTGCGCTTCTCGCTGAAGGCGGCGAAAAAGTCAAAGACCATGCCGAAGTCCAACTTGTCGGCGGACTCCCCCCCCTCTTCCCACCAGGGCTCTTGGACGCGCTCGGGCGGCAGGGCAGCGTCTTGCGGCACCGGCTCTTGGCCGGTCAACAGTGCGAAGGCAAGCAGGAGATCCATGGCGGCAAGGGAGGGGGCGCGCTCCTTCCTAGAATGGTGGAATGCCGACGACCTCCGTGCAACACCACGCCCTCGGCCGCAGCGGCCTGCAGGTGCCCGCGCTGGGCCTGGGCTCGTGGATCAGCCTCGCGGATCCCAATTCTCCCCCCGCGGCCACCGTGGTGCGCGCCGCCCTGGACGCAGGCATCTGGCTCTTGGACACGGCGGACGTCTACGACCACGGGCTGGCCGAGGAAATGCTGGGCGCCGCCCTCGTCGGCGTCTCGCGCCGCCAGGTGGTGCTGGCCAGCAAGGCCTTCTGGCCGATGTCGGATCACCCCAACGACCGCAGCCTCTCGCGCAAGCATCTCGTCGAATCCCTGCACGACAGCCTGCGGCGCCTGCGCACGGACTACCTGGACCTCTTCCAGTGCCACCGCTTCGACCCGACGGTGCCCCTCGACGAGACGGTGCGCACCTTCGGCGACCTGATCCGTCAGGGCAAACTGCTCTACTGGGGCACCAGCGAATGGAGCGCGGAAAACCTGCGCGACGCCTGCCGCCTCTGCGACGAACTCGGCGTGCCGCGGCCGATCTCCGAGCAAGCCCGCTTCAATCTGCTGTGCCGCGGCGTCGAGCGCAAAGTCGTGCCGATGGGCCGGCGGCTCGGCGTCGGCTTTCTGTGGTGGTCGCCGCTGGCGCAAGGCGTCCTGACCGGCAAGTACGCCGCCGGCCAGCCCGCGCCCGCCGGCACGCGCGCCGCCAGCGAGCGGCAGGTGGGAACTTTTCTGCAGCAAGCGCTGCAGGAGCCGCAGGTGCACGCGCGGGTCGCGCGCTTTCTGGCGGTGGCCAAGGATGCCGGCCACTCCCCGGCCGCGCTCGCGCTGTCCTGGTGCTTGGATCGCGTGCCCGGCAGCACGGTGCTCATCGGCGTGACGCGCCTGGAGCAGTTGCAGGACAATCTGGCCGCGTTGGACGTCAAATGGACGCCGGAGCTGCGCGGCAGGATCGAGGAGGCCTTCACCGGGCCGGATCTGAAGCTCTAGAGCCCGGTAGACTGTTCTGGCAGGCATGGCGCAGCACCCCGACAGCACCCCCTACGGCGAGCCGACGCCGGCCGCCGAGCAGCCGGTTCCGTCGAAGATCACCGTGCCGCGGCTGCAGGCGCGCAAGGGCAGCGGCCAGCCGATTCTCTGCCTCACGGCCTACGACTATCCCACCGCGCGCCTGGTGGACGAGGCCGGCTTCGACTTGATTCTGGTCGGCGACTCGATGGCCAACGTCGTGCTCGGCCACGCCAGCACGCTGAAAATTTCGCTCGATCAGATCATCAGCGCCACGCGCGCGGTGCGCCGCGGCGCCGACCGACCGCTGGTGATCGCCGACATGCCCTTCGGCACCTTCCACACGGGCGCGCAGGACACGATCAAGAATGCGCTGCGCCTGGTGCGCGAAGGCGGCGCGCACGGCGTCAAGTTGGAGGGCGGCGCCCAACGCGCCCATCTGGTGCGCGCGCTGGTCGAAGCCGACATCCCGGTGATGGCGCACGTCGGCCTGCTGCCGCAGGCGGTCAATCTGCGCGGCGGCTACAAAGTGCAGGGCAAGACCGCCGAGACGGCGCGCGAGCTGCTGGCCGACGCGCTGGCGCTGCAGGAAGCCGGCGCCTTCGCCCTGGTGCTGGAAGGCGTGCCCGCGGAAGTGGCGCGGCGCATCACGGCGCGGCTGAAGATTCCGACCATCGGCATCGGCGCCGGCGCGGATTGCGACGGGCAGGTGCTGGTCTTCCACGACGTGGTGGGCCTGACCTTCGGCCCGGCGCCCAAATTCGTCAAACGCTACGCGCAGGTCGCGGACGTCATGCGCGGCGCTCTGGCCGGGCTGGTGCGCGAAGTGCGCGACGGCAGTTTTCCCGGCCGTGAACACGAGTACGCGCCCGCGCAGGAACTGCCCGCCGATTGGGACGCCGGCGTGGCCGCCGCCGACTGGTCGCGCGACGAATCCCGGCCCTCCTAGGCCTTGGCTGCGGCGGCTCGACCGCCGCCTCGCGACGGTTTCCTCCCATGCTCACTGCGCTTCTGGCTCTTCTTCCGCTGTCCGTCCCCTGCGCAGGCGCGCAGGCGGCGCCCGCCTCCGCCGCGACCGCCGCGGAATCCTTCGACGGCCTGTGGCAGACCAGTTACGGCCGCATGCGCCTGAGCCAGCGCGGCGGCGAGGTGGCGGGCAGTTACTCCTACGCCAGCGGCTCGAGCATCACGGGCGCAGTGGCGGGCGCTCGTCTGACATTCCGCTACGCCGAACCCGAGGCGCAAGGCGAAGGCTGGTTCGAGCTGCGCGACGCCGGCCGCCGCTTCGAAGGCGCCTGGCGGCCCGCCGGAGCCGAAGCTTGGCAGCCGTGGACCGGCACGCGCGTCGAGCCGGAGGCCGGCAAGATCTACCTAGTCGTGCTCGAGGCCTACTGGGAAGGCAGCCTGGCTGAGGAAGAATATTCCTTCGGCGCCATGCTGCGCAGCTACTTCACGATGGCGGCCGCCCAGCACGTCGAAGTCCGGCACCGCTTCTTCCACGATGCGGCCGATTTCCGCCGGCTCTGCGCGGAAGTCCCCTATCTGGCCGAACCGGTCGTGCTGCTGATCTCCAGCCACGGCAGCGAGGCCGGCATCAGCGTCGGCGGCGCGAACATTGACGCGGCGACCATCGCCGCCAGCGCGCGCGCCGCCGCCGACCTGAAACTTCTGCATCTCTC
>CAYVPL010000245.1:0-4108 GCA_964453755.1 uncultured Planctomycetales bacterium | reverse complement strand
GATCGCCGCCTCTCCCGTGGCCGAGCAGGCCAGAATCGTGCAGTTCTGCTCGAACGGCGTCACCACGACTTCGTGAATCTCCAGCATCAGGAGCCCTGCCCGATCCAACTCGATCCGTCGTCGTAGATCTCGCGCTTCCACAACGGCGCGCGCGCCTTCAATTCATTCATCAAAGTCTCCGCTGCGGCGAAGACGGCGCGCCGGTGCTCCGCAGCCACAGCGACCGCCACCGATCCTGCGCCGGCCGGCACCGCGCCCAGGCTGTGCTCGACCGCCACGCGCAGCACTTCCTGCGCCGCCAGCACTTCTTCGGCGATGCGCCGCAATTCGGCCTCCAGCATCGCGTCGTAGGCCTCGTACTCGAGGCGCAGCACGCGGCGCGCGCCGCGCTGCGCGCGCACGGTGCCCAGGAACAGCAGCGTGCAGCCGGCGTCCAGCCCGTGCACCTGCTGCCGGGCCCAGGCGCCGTCCACCGGGCCGGGCGAGATGCGCAGCGCGAAGCGCTCGCTCATCCGCCCGACACCGGCGGCAGAAATGCCACCTCCGCGCCCGGAGGCACCGCATCCGCGTCGGCGGCGTACCGCGCGTTCACGGACACGCGGAACACGCGCCCCGCCAGTTGGGGATGGCGCGCTTGCGCCGCGCGCCGCAATTCGGCGGCGCTGACCGGCAGCGTGAGATCGAGTTCGAGCGCGCGCGCGCCGCAGGCTTCCGCCAGGCCCGCGAAGAGCAGGACGCGCACGGCACTCATCCGGTCGCGGACGCTCCGTCCTAGAACGGCACGTCGTCGGCCGCGGACGCGCCGCCGAAGTCCGACGCTCCGGGGAAATCCGGCGCCGGTTGGCCGCTGCGCGAAGCGCCCGCAGCCGCCGCGCGGCCTTCGCCGCCCGCGGAGCCGCCCGCGCCTTCACCCTTGCCGCCGACGAAGTACCAGCGATCGGCGACGATTTCGACCTTCGAGCGATTCTGCCCGGTCTCCTTGTCCTGCCACTTGTCTTCGCGCAGGCGGCCCTCGATGAGGATGCCTTTGCCTTTCTGGAACAGGCGCCCGAAGGACTCGGCCTGCTTGCCGAAGAACACGAAGTTGAAGAAGGAGGCTTCGTCCTTCCAGCCGCCCTGCCCGTCCGAGACGCGCTCGTTCACCGCCAGCGCGGACTTGGCCACGAAAGTTCCGTTCTGCGCCTGGCGCACTTCGGGATCGCGGGCCAGATTGCCCATGAGAATGACGCGGTTGTAGGAAGCCATGTTGTTTGGTCCGGAACCCTACCAAATGCCCGGAGCCGCTGGCTATTCTAGGGCATGAGCGAGGCCGCCCCCATGCCCGAATCGCCCAATCCGCACGCCGGCCGCGACCGGCGCCGCCATCCGCGCCATCAGGTCGCCAATCTCCCGCTCTCCCTCGAGGGCGGCAAGGCCCTGCGCGTGCGGGACCTCTCGCGCGCCGGGGTGTGCGTCTTCGCCGACGAGCCCCTGCGCATGATGACCCACGTGCGCTTTCGCTTCGAACTGGGCGCGGCCGCCGGAGAGGTCAGCGGCGAGGGCGTCGTGGTGCGTTGCGAGCGTCTCTCGCCGGCCCTCGGGCATTTCGAGATCGCCATCTACTTCCAGCAGCTCGATGCGGGCTCCGAGCCGCGCCTCGAGCGCTTCCTGGCGCAGCAGCCGGCGGCCTGAGGCCCCCGCCTCGCGCGTTCAGCAAGCCGACCGCGATCGGAAGGCCAGCGCGCGCTCGATCCCGCCCAGGTCTCTGCGCCGAGCGACCTCCTGCCAGCCGAACCGCGACGCCAAGGCCGCCACCGCGTCGGCGCGCTCGAATCCCACTTCGAACACCAAGGTGCCGCCGGGCGCCAGCGCAGCGCGCGCTTGAGTCAGGATGCGCCGATAGGCCGCCAGAGGATCGCCCGGCGGCGTGAAAAGCGCCGCGTGCGGCTCGAACTCCGCCACGCCCGGCCCGAGCGCCTCGCCCGGCTCGACGTAGGGCGGATTGGCGACGATCAGCGCCAGCGGACCGCGCACGGCCTCCAGCCAGTCCGCTTGCACGAAGGAGGTGCGCGCGGCGCAGCCCAGTTCCCGCGCGTTCTGCCGCGCCACGCGCAGCGCGCCGGCGCTGCGATCCACGCCCAGCCCCTCGCATTCACGGCGCGCGCGCAGGATGGAGATCAGCAGGCAGCCGGATCCGGTGCCAAGGTCTGCCACCACGCCGCGTGCGCGTTCCGGCAGCAGTTCGAGCGCGCACTCGACCACCGCCTCGCTGTCGGCGCGCGGCACCAGCACGCGCGCGTCCACCGCGAATTCCAAGCCGAAGAAGCCGCAGGATCCCTCCAAATAGGCCAGAGGCTCGCCGGCGGCATGACGGTGCAGCCACTCCGTGAAGCGCGCGACCACGCCACGCGGCGCGTCCTGGTCGGCGCCGAGCAGCATCTCGCTGCGCGTCTCGCGCGCGGCGCGGCACCACAGCAATTCGGCGCGTTCGCGCGGATCGTCGAGGCCGGCTTCCGTGAGACGCGCAGCCGCCTCGCGCACGAGTTCGGCGCGGCGGCGCGCGCCGGCCTCGGACATCAGGCCTTCTTCTCGCTGGCGCCGCCGGAACGCGCGGCCTTGCGCGCCGCGACTTCCTCTTCCTTGCGCTTCTTCTGCGCTTCGACGCCCTGCATGGTGCCTTTCACCACGGTGCTCAGGCTCCAGGCGCTGGCGCCGATGACGAGGAACATCGGCAGCGCGTGCGCGACCATTTCGGTCTCACCCGGCCACGCATTGCCCACCATCTTCAGCATGCCGTCCTCGCCGGCGCCCTTGAAGTGGCGCACCAGGCCGAACACGCCGAGCAGCAGGCCGTCGAAGGGCGTGAGGATCAGAATCATGCCGAGGCGGCCGGACACTGTCGGCATCGCCCACGTGCGATTCATCCCGACCCACGAGGCGAAGATGGCCAGCACGCAGCACACGACGAGGATCGAGCCGAGGATGGTGTCCGTGCCGCGGGCGGCGGTCGTCCAGTGCGCGGAGGCGCCGGCCAGGATCAGCAGGTTGCCCAGCAGCAGCTTCGAGAACTGCGGATCCGGCGCCGCTTCGGGCGGCGGCGGCGGGAGTTTGGCGTCGGCCTTCTGGTTCATGGCCGGCGCAGCCAGCATCAGCACGCCGCCCAGAATCGCGAAGATCGGCGCGACGATGGCTTGGCTGCCGGCGTCAGGAATCAGGCCGACCACGCCGGCGACGAGGGCGAGTCCGCCTGCGATCGGACTGAGGGCTTTGCCGGTGGGCGCGGTGCGCGCGAGACCGAAGCGCAGCAGTTCGAACACGAGGAAGGCGGCGACGGCCACTTGCACCACGGCGAAGCGCGCCGGGTAGGCGCCGCAGAGGCCGCCCAGTGCGATCAGCAGGCCCATGCTGCCCGCCACGGTGGTTTTGCGCAGCGGCGCGGGCTGACCTCCCGGTGCCGGCGCAGCGGCCGGAGCGGCAGCCGCCGCCGGCGCGGGCGGGACGGCGTCGAGGGCCTCGAATTCGGAGCCCAGCGAGAGGAGTTGCTTGTCCTTGTTTTCCATGGTGTGTCCCGTCGTCCAACGCGCGAGCCGTCCTCCGGCTCAGAGTGCCGCCAGTTTGGCCTCCCGGTCCGCGGCCAGCAAGGCCTCGAGCACGTCCTGCAGATGGCCTTCCATGACCTTCTGGAGGCTGAAGTTCTCGTTGATGCGGTGATCGGTGACCCGGTTCTGCGGCCAGTTGTAGGTGCGAATCCGCTCGCTGCGGTCGCCGCTGCCGACCTGGGTGCGGCGCAGGTCCTGCCGCGCCGCCTCGCGCTTCTGCCGCTCCATTTCGTAGAGGCGGGCGCGCAGCAGCGCCAGGGCCTTGTCGCGGTTGCGCAACTGCGACTTGTCTTCCTGACATTTCACCATCATGCCGGTCGGTTTGTGCACGACGCGCACGGCAGATTCGGTCTTGTTGACGCTCTGGCCGCCGGGGCCGCCGGAGCGCATGGCGGTGATCTCCAGATCTTCGGGCCGCAGCTCGATGTCCACGTCCTCGGCTTCGGGCATCACCGCCACGGTGGCGGCGGAAGTGTGAATGCGGCCCTGCGTCTCGGTGGCCGGCACGCGCTGCACGCGATGGCCGCCCG
>CAYVPL010000244.1:0-4138 GCA_964453755.1 uncultured Planctomycetales bacterium | reverse complement strand
ACAAGGGCACGCCGGAGATCGTGGCCGAGCAGCCCGGCCAGTTGCGGCTCGCCGCCGGCGGCGCGCCCGCCGAACCGGCGGGAGGGCGCAAGTCGGGGGCGAGGCCGCCCGCGCCGCCGCGCGCGCCGGGCCTCAAGGTGGCGACCTGGAATCTCGAGAACTTCTTCGACGCCTGGGACGATCCTTATCGCGAGGATGAGGAGACGGAGCCGGCCTTCGTCAGCGAGCCGCGGCGGCAGCGCATCGCCGACGCTCTGCGCCTGCTCGACGCCGACGTGGTTTGCCTGCAAGAAGTGGAGAACCGCTTCGCGCTGGAAGAGTTCGTGGCCGCGTACTTGCCCGACTCGGGCTATCAGACGGTGCTGATCGAGGGCAACGACGGGCGCGGCATCGACGTCGCGCTGCTGTCGCGCCTGCCCGTGGAATCCGTCACGAGCCACCGCCAGCGCCGCTTCCCCGACGCCAAAGGCAAGGAGCAGCGCTTTCAGCGCGATCTGCTGCGGGTCCGCATCGGCGGCGCCCTGAACGCCGATCTGTTCGTCGTGCACTTCAAGTCGCAGCAGGGCGGCGACGGCGCCGACGTCGTGCGCGAAGCCGAGGCGCGCGAGGCCGTGTCCATCCTGCGCGCCGAGTTGGACCGCGATCCGAAGTGGCGCGCGCTCGTGGCCGGCGATTTCAACGACGTGTCCGGGCAGCCTGTGGTCGAACTCTTCCTGCAGCCGCGCGCCGCCGGCGGCGCGGGCCTCGCCGACGCCTGCGCCGGCACCGACAAGTCGAGCTACCACCAGGAGCCCTACGTCTCCCGCATCGACTTCCTGCTGCTGACGCCGGCGCTGGCCGCGGATTTGCGCGAAGCCACCGTCGTGGACGCGCTGCCCGGCGCCGATCTGCGCTGCTGCAGCGACCACTTTCCGGTTGCCGCGCGTTTTCACGCGCGTTGAAGCGTCCGGTCAGTCGATCAGTTCGTCGCCGGGCTTGATCTTGCGGAAGGAGGCCCGCGGCGCGTCGCCGCGCTCCAGTTCGAAGACTTCGCGGTGCACCAGGCGCCGCAGCACCACGTCCACCAAAGTGGTCTGATTCGGCTGGATGACGGCGCGCAGAGTTCCCGGATCGGCCGTCACCCGGCAGGCCCGGTAGTGCACGAAGCCGGCGCTGGGCCGCGGCGTGATCTGGAGGCCCAGCCGGTCCACGCCCATGCGCGCCGGGCGGAGGGTCCGACCCTTCTCGCGGGGATCGGCGATGGCGGCGCTGCCGACCATGAGGTCGTAGTTGAAGAAGAAAGTCAGAACGTTCTTCGCGCGCTGATTGCGCTGGCGGTCCTTGAAGAAGCCCTCCGGCAGCAGGTCGGGGTCGTCCTGCAGGCCGGTGAGCTCCAGGTCGAAATCCTGCAGCGGAAAGCCCTCCGCGTCCTTGACGCGAAAGATCACCATGCTCGTGCGGTCGTGCACGAAGGCGCGGTCGGGCAGGATCGGAATCACTTGGATCTCGACCTTCTCTTCGGCCTGGATGCGCTCGGTCTCCTTGGCGAAGGCGGCGCTCAATTTGTCATAGTCTTTGGCGTCCGCGACCGCCAGGCAGCGCTGGATTGCGCGCGTGACTTCGATGCCGTCGCCGTTCGGCTCCGGCTCGACGGCGTTCATGATGCCCTTGTCCGCGCCGGAGTGGGAGCGGCCGGTCATCACGCGGAACGCGGTTCCGGGCGCGTGCAGCGGCTTGCCGGCCGGCAGCAGGTTGGCGGCGTCGGCGCCTTCGCCTTGCTCGAGGCGCAGCAACGAGGCGTTCAGATTGGCGGCGGGCACGCGCACGACGCCGTCGCTGCCGCTCTCGCCGGTGTAGGCGTTGAGATGGTCGTAGAGGCTGCGGTCGATGGTCTGGCCCGTCAGCACGAAGGAGAACACGCCCTTCTCCGAAGGCTTGCCGAAGCGGCCGCGGATCCAAGCCTCGTTGAGGCGCCACGACTCGTGGCTGCCGTGCTCCAGCCAGTCGAGCACGCCGGCGCCGGGTTCGACGCCTTCAGCCCAGGACTTCATGCGGCTGATCCGGCCCTTGCCCAGCTGCGCCAGAGCGCTGCCGAAATTGGCCGGCGCCAGCATCACGAGATGGCTCATCGGACAAATGCCGGCGGTCTTGTCCTCGACGTAGTGGCGCCACCACCACTCGCGCGCCACCGGGCCGCCGGTGCTGTGCGTGATCACCGCGAAGCGCTCGCCGGCGGCGAGCAGATCGGCGAGCTCGCGCCGCACCGCCGCCTCCATGGCGCGCGCCAGGTCCTCGACCCGCACCTCGTCGTGGAAGGAGACGTACTTGGTCAGCCACAGGTCGCGAACCTTCAACTTGTGGCCGGCGGCGGCGGATTCGGCGGCGAGGCGCTGCGGCAGGCCGCCGTAAGTGTTGGTGTGATTGACGGACCAGCCGTGCACGAACACCAGAGTGGAAGGATAGGCCATGAATCAGTTGCAGTCGGGATTGAAGGTTGGACGCGCGGCGGCGCCGGCACGGGCGCGCGCGCAGGCGTCCAGCACGCGCTCGGCGCGCAATTCGGGATCCACCACGGCGAAAAGGGCGTGGCGCTCGGGCATTTCGAGCGGCAGTTGCAGGAGCAGCACGTCGGCGAGATAGCCGGGGTCGGCGTCGGCGGGGAGGCACAGGCCGCCGCCGAGCAGGGCTTCGAGGGACTGGCTCAGGCGCTCGCGCAACGGGCCGGCCTGCGGCTCTGGGATCGGCGGCTCGACCAGCTCCATCACGTGCGCGCGCCGGTAGAGGCGGCCGCTGTCCGCCTCGCGCAGCAACTTCACGCGCCGCATGCCTTGCAGCACGATGTTCCAGCGGCCGTCGTTCAGCCGATGGCACTTGAGGATGCGCCCCACGCCGGCGACGTCGAACACCGGAGGCGATTCGTGATAGATGGGCTCGTAGCCGGGGCGCAGCGCGGCGATCACCAGGCGATCTTCGCCGGCCTGGACCATGTCGGCCATCATCTGGCGGTAGCGCGGCTCGAAGAGATGCAGCGGCACCACGGCCTCCGGGTAGAGCAGCAGCCCGGGCAGCGGGAAGAGCGGCAGTGCTTCGGAGGACGGCATCCGCGGGCGCTTCAAGCCTCGAGGCGCCGGGCGAAGGCGTCGAGGCTTTGCGACAGGATAGCGCGCGGCAGGCGCCAGCAGAGGTCCTCGAGCAGGTAGCGGCGCACGAACTCGGGCCCCAGAGGATGCCGGCGGCCGGCTGCGGCGGCGATTTCGGGCAGGCGCGCGAGTCCGCGCTCCGCGGCCTCGGCCAGAGGCGCGGCGACGGCTGCGGGGTCGAGCCCCGCGCGCCCGATCCAGCCGGCGAACACGAAGGGCAGGCGCATCTGATCCCACCAAGCCTCGCCCAGATCCGCGGCCAGCCAGTCCGGATGCTCGGCGCATGCGAGCAGAGCGGCGTCGCCGATCAGTTGCACCGCGTCGGCGTCGAGCGCTTCGGCGACGTCGAAGAGATCGGCGCCGGCGGGGGCGTCCATGCGGGCGGCGGGCGCGTCCCAGCGCTCGCGCAGCAGGATCTCGGCGAGCGCGACGCCGGTGCGGCTGGCGGGATCGGCGACCCAGCGCCGCACTTCGCGCGGCGACCGCAGGCCGGGGCGCAGGAAGAGCAGCACCGAGCGGATCGGGCCGCGCGAGGCGATCACGGGACCGTCGAGCCAGAAGGGCAGGCGCGGCGGCGCGGCGGCCAGCACCGACGAAGCCAGCGCCAGATCGAGCGAGCCGTCGGCCAGTCCGCGCGCCAGCCGGGCCGGCACCGCCGCCGTGAGTTCCACGCGCGGGTCGGCGCCGAGGCCCTCGGTCAGCGGCCGCGCCACCAAATAGGGAACGATTCCGACGCGCAGCACCGGCTTCAGACGGCCAGCGGCAGGACCGGCAGCGGCGGCGGGCCGGACGGCGTCGGATCCTCGCGGTCGAAGCGGCGGCGGACGCGGTAGACGGTGTCGCGCTCGACGGGCAGGCAGCCGGCTTCGCGGATCAGGTGGTGCAGCTCGGCGCGCGTCAGGCCCTGCGGGGTTTCGGCGCCGGCGTCGTGATAGATGCGCTCCTGCGTCACGGTGCCGTCGAGATCGTCGGCGCCCGCGCGCAGCGCCGCCTGCGCCACCGCGATGCCGAGCATCACC
>CAYVPL010000243.1:0-4154 GCA_964453755.1 uncultured Planctomycetales bacterium | reverse complement strand
GCGCCGCGTCATGAAGTGCGCGCGCCCGCCCTCCTCGAGCAGCCGGCAATCGGCCATGCGGATGCCGGCCGCGCGCGCCATCAGGTGATAGGCGTACTCGATGCGGCCAAAGTCGCGGCCCGGCCCCAGCCCGGCGCCGGCGTCCACGCCGTCGAACTTGAGCAGCCAGTGCTCGAAGCCCTCGGCCACGGAAAATTGTCCGGCGCGGATCTCTTCGCTGCGCGGATGCCACGCGATCGCGGCCTTCGCGCGCGCGCCGCCCGCCGAAGTGCCGACCTGGATCAGCTGCATCAGCGCGGTGCGCGCGCCGCGGTCGGTGGCCAGTTCGCCGCGCAGGGCCTGCCGCGCCGATTCCACCAGCTCCGACAGCACGATGGCTGTGCTGCCGGCCGCGGCCGGTCCGCGCGCGGGCCGGAACTCCAGCGCGCCGAATCCGCGCTTGCCCATGTAGGCCAGCCGGTCGAGCGCCGTGATGTCCTGCGCGGCCACGCCCTCGCGCGCCATCCACGCATTGATCAGCGCGTTGCCGAAGTCGTCGGGCAGCGCGTCGGCGAGCAGCGCCGGCAGCCGGTAGAAACTGCGCTCGGGCAGATCGGTGAAGACGAAGGGCTGCGCCGCTCGCGCCAAGGGCATCGCCCGCGGCGCCAGCTCGATGCCGGATGTCAGAAACTCCGGGTCGTACTCGAAGGCGTAGTGATCCAATCGCGGGTCCCGCGCCACCGCGCCGGCGCGCCGCCCCCAGATCCACACCTCGACGATGTCAACGGGCCGGTACATCGCCCTCTCCCCGCCGCGGCGAGGCGCGCTGGCGCGGTTTCTTGGTCTTCAGCATCTGCATCGGGCTGATGGAGACCTCCGGCGCCAGCGAGTGAATCCAGTCGGCGCGCCCGAGCACGCGCAGGATGCGGATCAGCGAGCGGGTGGTCGCGCCCCGGCCCGCCTCCAGCCGCTTCACCACGTTGAGGGCCACCCCCGAGCGTTCAGCCAGCGCGCGCTGATCGAGGTTCTGGCGCAGGCGCAGGCTGCGCAGGTGCTGGCCGAGCTCGGCCTCCCAGTCCTGGGTTTGCATGAGGATCTCCTTGATGGCCCCTAATCGGACCATTATAAGATTTTCTGTCCATAAAATCCCCAATAAAGTCCAATCGTATGATCATATAGGTATGGCCCCTACTTGGGCCATTTGGAGCCCAATCGGCCTGGATGGACTCTTTCAGGGCCCTCAGGATGAGCCGCGCCAGGCCCTCCAGCATTCCCGCCAGGTCGCCGGCCGCGCTCCGGCGGCCACGTTGGCGGCGGCGATCGCATAGGCCAGCCGCCACTGCGCAATCAGCGCGCGCCAGGCCGGCAGCAGCGCCGCGGACGGATCGTAGATGTGAGTCGGCTCGCTGGTGAGTCCGTTGAGCTCGAGCACCCGCAGATGGCGGCCGGCGCGCAGATCCTCCTCCGAGGGCGCGCGCAGGTCGTAGCGGCCGAGGTGGAAACCCTCGAAGCGCCGGCTGATGCGCTCGATGGCCTCTTCCAGCTCGGGCGTGAGCAACGCACGCGCGTCCAGAAAAGTGGCGCCGCGCGCGTGCGTGCCCAGAGGCGAGAGCGTGACCTGCTCTCCCGCCGCGGGGATCTCTGACAATCGCTCCGCATTGACTTCGAGCAAGTAGCGCCCCATGTTGACGTGGCGCGGATGGGACAGGATCAGCCGCTCCAGAGTGCTGCGGCCGTCGCCGATCACCTCCGGCAGCACCTTGCGCGTGATGGAAGTCACGTGGCCGCGCGCGGCGCCCGGCTCGCGCTGCCAGAACACGCCGAACTCCGCGCCGCCGACGCGCTCCTGCGCAATCAGCGGGCCGGGCCGGTCGGCCAGCAGCGCGCGCGCCTCCGCCGCGTCGCGCGCGAACTGCACGTCGCGGCCGCGCTCGCCGACGTCGGGCTTGAGCACCAGAGGCCAGCCCAGATTCGCCGCCAGCGCGGCGGCGAGGCGCTCGTCCACGGGCCCCGGCGGCAGCGCGCGATGCCGCGCGATTTCCGGATGCTCGCCCAGCGCCGCGAGGATGGCGGACTTGCTCTCGCCCACCAGTCCTCCCGTGCTGATCCCGGGATTCACCGCCGTGACGATCGTCAAAGACCGCCGGCGCAGAGCGGCCGGCAGCACGCCGAGCAGGATCACCGGCGGGTAAAAGGCCCAGCGCGGCCAGTACTCCCAGCGCGTCAGGCGCCGCCACGATCCCAGCAGCAGGCGCCGCCCGCGCCAGGTCAGCGCCGGCAGGCCGAGGCGCAGCGCCAGCAGGATCAGCAGCAGCCCGGCGATCGCGGGGCCCTTCGGGAATCCGCCCGCCTGGCTGGCGGCCCACACGAGAATCGGCGTCCACACGACGCCCGCCAGCACGAAGTAGCCGGCGAAGCGCAGAAAGCCGGTCTTCAACATGCCGCAGGCGAAGTAGGTGGGCAGGCGCAGGCCCGGCATGAAGCGCGTCAGGAAGATCAGCACGAGGCCGCGGCGGCGAAACTCCGCGCGCGCGCGCTCGACGGCGCCGCGCTTCACGAACCAGCGCAGCGGCGCGCGTTCCAGCGCGCGCGCGCCGATCGCGCGGCCGGCCAGATACAGCAGCATGTCGCCGATGAAGATGCCGGCGAAGCAGGCGCCGCTGGCCGCGACCAGATCGAGGCGCCCTTGCGCCACCAACAGTCCCGCGCCGATGCACGCGAGGTCTTCGCTGACGAGGGTCGCGGCCGCGAGCAACAGCAGCGCCATCAGCAGCGCCACGCCGGCGAAAGGCGGAATGCCGGCCGGATCGAAGGGCTGCGCGGCGGCGGCGATGCGCGCCGGTTCGGCCTGTGCGCGCCCCGGCGCGGAACCGGCCTCGGCGCGCAGCAGGAAATCCTGCAGCGCGTCGGCGGTCTCGGCGCTCTGCATCCACGGCAGGAAGTGGCTGGCCGCGGGCAGCAGGATCAGCTCCGCTTGCGGCACGATGCGCGCGTGCTCGCGCGCGGCCTCCGGCGGCACGAGGAAATCGCGGCCGCCGTGCAGGATCAGCACCGGCGGTTGCAGGCCCTCCAGCACCGCGCGCAGGGGCCGCTGATCGGAGTCGGCGAAGTTGCGCGCGTAGGCGGCGTCGAGCATCACGCCGTCCATGGCGCCGAAATGCGGCAGGCCCCATTCTGCGGCGCGGATGCCCGCCAATTGCAAGAGATGCACCAAATGGTTCATCTCGTGGCGGCCGAACAGTTCCAGCTCCTGCACGCCAATGGACGAAATCAGCGCCACCGATGCCACGCGGTCCGGCGCCTGGCGCGCGATCTCCAGCGCCACGCCGCCGCCCATCGAAAATCCCGCGAAGTGCGCGCGCGCGATCCCGCGCTCGTCGAGCAATTGCAGCACGTAGGCGGCGTGCGCGCGGATCGAGTAGGAGGGCAGGCTCACCGCGCGCGCGCCGCGTCCGCGCGAGGCGCCGAATCCGGGCAGGTCTGGAATCAGCAGCGGGAAGTCCGCGGTCCACGTCTCCAGAATGGCATCGAAGTCGCGGCTGCTGCCGGGGCTGCCGTGCAGCAGCACCACCGGCTTGGCGGTGTGCTCGGCGCCGCGCAGGGAGTAGGCCAGCGGCACGCGCTGCTCCTTCAGCTCCAGCGCACCGGCGCGCTCCTCCACGATGCGTGCTGGAAAAATCGTCAGATCGGATGGCGGTTCCGGCGCCGGACGCAGAGCCCAGACCAGATGCGAGAGCGCGAGGATCCCGAGATAGGCCAGCAGGAAGCGCCGCACGCCGGCTTCCGCTCCGGGCCTAGCGGTCGGCGGCGACGCGCAATCGGCGCGCCAGCCGGAAGCTCTGATCGGCCGCGAGGCTGCAAGGCGCGCCCGGCCGCCAGCGCATCTCGACTTCGCGCGGGCGCACGATCAGCCGCGTGTAAGAGCGCGTCTCGGCGTCGTCGCGGTGCATGCACACCGAGAAGGGCCCGGGCCCGCCGGCGTGGCTGTGGTGGAAGGCGCCGAGCATGACTTCGCTGGCTTCGCCGCCGGCGGCGGCCAGCATGTCGCCGTAGAGCTGCTTGCGCTGCACGCGCGCCTGCGTTTGGTCGAAGGAACTCGAAGCCAGCGGCGCGTGCGCCGCGGGCTCGGCAACCTCTTCCAATTGGTAGCCGGTCCACTCGAAGAGGCGCGGCCG
>CAYVPL010000242.1:0-4191 GCA_964453755.1 uncultured Planctomycetales bacterium | reverse complement strand
GCTCGCCGACCGTCCCTAACAATCGCAATGACGACAGATCGTGCGCCGCGGGCCACTCGTCGCCCCACTTCATGAAGGCGCGGATCGCGGTCGGAGCGGTGTAAAAAATTGTCACACCATACTTCGCGATCAATTCCCAGAAGCGCCCCGGGCCGGGATGGTTCGGCGCGCCCTCGTACATCAGCTGCGTGACGCCGTTCGCCATCGGCCCGAAGATCACGTAGCTGTGCCCCGTGATCCAGCCGACGTCGGCCGTGCACCAATACACGTCCGTCGCCGGCTTCAGGTCGAAGACCAGGTTGGAGGTGGCGAAGGCGCTCGTCAGATAGCCGCCATGCGTGTGCAGGATACCCTTCGGCTTGCCGGTGGTGCCGCTGGTGTAGAGGATGAAGAGCGGATCTTCCGCCTCCATCGCCACGGGCGGGCACACGGCGCGCTGCGCGTCCACCGCGGCGGTCCACTCGACGTCGCGCGCGCCGCCGGGGCTGGCGGTCTTCACACCGGCGCCGCGCCGCCACACCAGCACCTTCTCGATGGTGGGGCACTGCGCGACGGCTTCGTCCACCACCGCTTTCAGATCCAACAATTTCCCGCGCCGCCAGCAGCCGTCGGCGCAGATCACCGCCTTCGCGCCCTGATCCTGGATGCGGTCGCGCAGCGAAGTGGCGCTGAATCCGGCGAACACCACGGAAAAAATCGCGCCGATGCGCGCGCAGCCGAGCACCGCCATCACGAGCTCGGGCACCATCGGCATGTAGAGCGTGACGCGGTCGCCGCGGCCGACGCCGAGGGACTGCAGGCCCGCCGCCACGCGCGCCGTGCCCGCGAGCATCTGCGCGTAGGTCAGGGTGCGCGCGTCGCCGGGCTCGCCTTCCCAGTGGAAAGCCACGCGATCGCCGAGGCCGGCTCCGACGTGCCGGTCCAGGCACTGCACGCAGGCGTTGATGCGCCCGCCGACGAACCACTGCGCGTGCGGCGGATTCCAGTCGAGCACGCGGTCCCACTTGCGCTCCCAAGTCAGCTTCTCGGCCCAGGAGGCCCACCAGCCCTGCCAGTCGGCGTCCGCCTGCGCGTGCAGGGTCGGGTCGTTGGCGTTCGCCTGCGCGGCGAATTCAGGGGGGGGCGCGAAGGAGCGGTGCTCCTGCAGGAGGACGTCAATCGGCTTCTTGTTCATTTTGACAAATCTGATCCCGCCGCGGCGGCGGCGCGCACACGCCGCGCTTGCTGCTCAGCACGAACTCGGCGATTTCCCGCACCTGCGCCACTGGATCCTCCCGCAGCGCCGCCGCCGCCGCGCGCGTCCCTTCGGTGCCGGCGAAAATCCGCCACAGCGCCTGACGGATCGCGGCGCGCTCCTCGCTGCTGAAGCCGGCGCGGCGCATGCCGATCGTGTTCGGCCCGCGCCAGCGCGTCGGGTGCGAGCCGGTGACGATCGAAAACGGCGGCGCGTCCAGACTCACGACTTGCGCGCCGGTCACCAAAGTCAAACGACCCACGCGGCCGTACTGATGAATCCCGCAGTAGGCCGAAATGATGGACTTCTCGCCCAGCACGCTGTGTCCGGCCAGCGCCGCGCAATTCACCAGCACCGCGCCGGCGCACAGCCGCGCATTGTGGCCCACGTGGCTGCCCACCATCATGCGCGCGCCGTCCTCGACCACTGTCTCACCCTCGCCGGAAGCGCGGTGCACGGTCACGTGCTCGTGCATCAGCACCCGGTTGCCGATCCGCACGCGCGTGCGCTCGCCCTTGTACTTGTCATCCTGGGGCACCCCCCCCAGCACCGTGCCGCTGCCGATCACGCAATCCGTCCCGAGGGTGGTCCGCCCCAGCAGATGCACGAAGGGTCCAATCCGGCAGCGGTCGCCGACCTCCACCCCCGGTTCCAGCACCGCATAGGGCCCGATCTCCACCCCGCGCCCCAGTTCCACCCCGGGCAGAACCACGGCGGTGGGATGGATCG
Source organism: uncultured Planctomycetales bacterium (assembly GCA_964453755.1). Lineage (GTDB taxonomy): Bacteria > Planctomycetota > UBA1135 > UBA1135 > UBA1135 > JAQBVK01. The sequence goes on along the minus strand of CAYVPL010000242.1, from coordinate 2,228 downwards.
CGCCCTCCTCTTCCAATGCTCGCACGCCGGGATTCTAGTCGGTGCTTCCGCCGAGAAAGTTTCCGGTTGATCTGGCGGAGGGGCGTATGCTGATCGGCCCCGCCTTGAAGCAGCGTCCCTCCCAGCTCCTCCTGACTGCCCTGCTGTCCCTGGTCCTCGCGAAGGGCGCGGCCGCCCAGGATCCCGGCTACGAGCGCAGTTACGTCATCCGCGCCGACGCCGCCTGGATCAGCCCGACCGAGCGCATGAGCCCCGTCTTCGTGGGCGTCGCGAAGGGCAAGATCGAGTGGGTGGGCAAGACCAATCGCACCGAGGGCCAGCGGGGGGGGCTGATTCCCACCGCGCCGCCGCGCGTGATCGAGGTGCAGGGCACTCTGGCCGCCGGCATCGTGGACGCGTGGTGCACGCTGGGCTCGGCCGATTTGCTCGGCGAAGGCCGCGAAGCGCCGACGCGGCGGGTGCTGGACTCGCTGCCGCTGCAGCGTGGCAACGAGGATCCGCTGCTGGCGGCGCAAATCCTGGCGGCGCGGGACTCGGGCATTGCCGCCCTCTATCTCTCCAGCGGCTGGGGCCGCCTGCGCAGCGGCGTCGGCACGGCCGCGGCCCTGAGCGGCTTCGACCTGCCCGTGCCGCGCGGCCTGCAAGCCCTGGATTGCGCCGTCGGCGGCAACGTCGGCGCCTCCGCCACCTACGCCGCGCAGGATCTGCGCGACGCCTTCGACGAAGCCCAGGACTGGCGCGACTCCCAAGATGAGTACCAGGAGAAGCTGACGCAGTACGCCAAGGATCTGGAGGAGTACCAGAAGAAGCTTGACGAGTTCGTCAAGAAGTCAGCCGAGAAGAAAGAGGGCGAGAAGAAGGAAGACCCGCCCAAGCGCCCCGAACGGCCGAAGGAACCGCGCCCGAACACCGCCCGCGACCTGCTCCTGCAGGCCATGGACGGCGAAATCGGCCTGCGCGTCGCCGCTGACGACCCGCAGGACATCCTGCAGCTGATCGCGCTGCGCGAGAAGCACGGCCTGGATCTCACAATTTTGGGCGGTTGGTGGGCCGACCTCGTCGCCGCCGAACTCGCGGCCGCCGACGTGCCCGTGATCCTCGCGGCCCTGCCCGACCACCACGCTCGCCGCTTCCCGGACCGCAGCCTGGTGGCGCGCTGGCGCGTCCTGCAGGCAGCCGGCGTCCGCGTCGCGCTGGCCAGCGGCGGCGGCGAGGCCGAGCAGGCTCTGTTGCTCGCCCGCGCCGGCGAACTGGTCGCGGCCGGCGAAAACCCTGAAAAAGTGTGGGCCGCTCTGACCGAAGTGCCCGCCGATCTGCTCGGCCTCGGCGGCGAGTACGGCGGCATCGGCGAAGGCCGCAGCGCCTCCCTGATCCTCTTCCAAGGCACCAGCCCCTTCGACGCCTCGGCCTCGCTGAAAGCCCACAAGCCCCGCTGAACATGCTCGCCGCATTCCTGCTGTCTCTGGCCGTTCCGCAGGCGACGGAAGTCGCGCTGCATCCGCGCGCGATCGTCGGCGAGGACGGCGCGCTCGTCGAAGGCAAGTACGTGGTGGTGCGCGGCGCGCGCATCGTCTCCCTCACCGATTCGGCGCCCCGCGGCGCGCGCCTCGTCGAGCTCGACGGCGTGCTGGCGCCGGGCATGGTGGACGCGTTCACGAACGTCGGCGCCGCCGGCCGCATCAGCGAGGAGACCGAGCGCCTCACGCCGAATCTGCGCGCCGCCGACGGCGCCGATCTGGACGCGGAGGTATGGCAGGAATTGGCCGCGCGCGGCGTGACTTCGGTTCATCTGGTGCCCGAGCCCAGCAACGTGCTGGCCGGTTTCGGCGCCCTGTTCGCGGCCGGCGGCACCGAGCGCCTGATCGTCGAGGCCACTCTGCAGACCGTGTCGCTGACCAGCTGGATCACGGACATCCGCGTCGGCCCGACTTCCCTCGCCGGCGGCCTCGAAATGCTGGAATCGGCGCTGGGCGGCGGCGACGCGGCCTTCACGCGCGGCCTCCTGATTTTCGTGGACAGCGCCGAAGGCATCCGCAGTTCGCGCGCGCTCTGCGAGAAGGCGGGCGTGGACAAGCGCTTCTTCGCCCTCTTCGGCGAAGTCGGCTCCTACGGCGGCGAAGCGGCCGGCGAGTTGATCGGACTGCCCGCGATCGGCGCCGCCGGCGCGCGCGCCCGCGAGGCCGAAGTGATGAAGCGCCTCTACGGCGCCGGCACGCGCGTGGCGTTCG
>CAYVPL010000241.1:0-4214 GCA_964453755.1 uncultured Planctomycetales bacterium | reverse complement strand
GCCGAAGGTCACGAGATCGCCGGGGCGCAGGGCCATGCGCTGGCCGCGCACGCCGTTGAGGAAGGTGCCGTTCGAGGAGCCGAGATCCTCGATCAGCCAAGTCTCCGCTTCGCGCAGCACGCGGGCGTGACGGCGCGATACGCTGGCGTCCTCCACCATCCAGTCGCAGGCGGACAGGCGGCCGAAGACCATGCCGGCGCTCAAGACGCGGATTTCGCCGGTGCTGCGGAGGCGGAGTCGCACGGCACACACTCTAAGATGGTCCAGGCGTCCCGCTCCATGCCTCGTGATCCCGTGCTGCTCGGCGAAGATCTCAGCCTCGCGCGCGGCGGCCGCACGCTGGCCGCCGGTCTGAGCCTTGCGCTCGGCGCCGGCGAGCGCGGCTTGGTGATCGGGCCGAACGGATCCGGCAAGAGCACGCTGGCGGCGGGCATCTGCCGGCTGCTGCCCTTGGCCGGCAATCTGACGCGGCCCGATTTCATCGGCTATGCGCCGCAGGAGCCCGTGTTCCCCGCGCATCGCCGCGCCGGCGATTACTTGCGCGAATTGGCGGCGCTGGGCGGCGCCGGCGCGCGCGCCCCGGCGCAGGCGGACGAAGCCTTGCGACAGTTCGAGCTGACGGAAGCCGCGCCGCGCCGCATCGGCGAGCTGTCGCGCGGCTGGCGCCAGCGCCTGAATTTGGCGCGCGCCTGGCTGGGAGCGCCGCGCCTCGTCGTCCTCGACGAACCGCAGACGGCGCTCGATCCCGAGGGCATGAGCGCGCTGCTGCGCGCGATGTCGGCCTCCGGCGCGCCCGCCACGCTGATCGTGGCGCCGCCCGGCGTGGGCTGCGAAGCGCTGGCGCCGGTGATCCTGCAGTTGCGCGCGCCGGAGCCCGCGCGATGAGTCTGACGCTCTGCTGGCTGCGCGACTTGGCCGGACGCCGCGCCTGGCTCGCGGTGCCGATCGGCGCGCTGCTGGCCGCGCTGCTGGCGCTGGATCCCGTGTTGGGGCCGGAGGAAGGGATCGGCAGTTATCTGGCCTACGCGGCGCTGCTGCCGGCCGCGCTGCTGCTGCGCTTCGGCTTGGTGCTGAACGCGCGCCGCCGGGATGGATTCACCGACGAGGAGCGCCTGCGCGATCCGCGCGGCGCGCGCGCGCCCTGGGCCGCGCTCGCCGCTGCCGGCATCGCACTGTTCCTTGGTTTGACCATTTGCCTGCTGCCGCCGCTCCTCGCGCCGCAGCCGGCGGAGCCGCCGATCGCTGCCCGCCATGCGCTGCTGCTCAGCGCGGACGATTCAGGCTGGTGGCGCGCCGACGCGCTCGGCGCCGTGCCGGCGGGCAGCGCGCTGCTCCTGGTTCACGAATGGGAGCGCCTGCCGGCCGCGGCAGAGCGGCCTGCGCTCGAGGCGCGCGACGGCCGCACGCTGACGATCGTTCCCGGCGAGACTGCGCGCTGGGAATTGTCAGATGAGGAAGTCGCGGCGGGCGTCATCGCATGGCGCGCCAACGAGGACGCGCACGCGGCCGGCGCCGCCACCGTGCGCGCGCTCGCGCGCCTGGAAGTGCCGCGGCCGGATCGAGCCGGCTTGCCCGCGCTGCTGTTCGGACAATTCCTGTTCTATCTTCCGCTCTTCCCGCTCGTGCTCCTGCTGGCGCGACGCGGCGGCGCCGGCGGACTCCTGGCCGCGCTCGCCGCGCTGGCGCTGGCCGGACTGCTCGCCTTCGATCCGCGCGACCCTCCGCAACTTCCCGACTCCCCTGCCGGCTGGATTGGCCACGCGGTGCTGGGCTTGAAGGCGGTGCTGCCGGATCTGCGCGGCCTCGCCGCTGCCGGCCAGGGCTTCGAATTGCGCGCCGGCACGACCACCCCCTGGGCGGCCGGAGTTTGGCTGCTGCTCGGCGGCATCGCCGCCTGGTTTGCGCACGGAGGCCGATCCCGCACCTGATGCGCAGCGCCCTCCAGATTTGGGTGAGCTTCGGCCTGCTGGCCGCCCTCTTGGGCTGGTTGGAGCTGCCCGGCGCCGCTGGAGGCCGCGCGCTTCAGGGTTGGTGGTTGTCGCGGCAGTTCGAGGCCGCCGCACTGAGCGAGGACTCGGACCGGCTGCCGCGCCTGGGTGAGGCGATTCTTCTCCAACACGGCTCCAGCCAGGCCCTGCTCTTCGCGGTCCACCGCGTGGCCTTTCAGTCCACCGGGCCTTCTTACCACCTGCCGAGGGTGGAGGCTGCCACCCGCGTGGACGAGGGCGTGGAGCGACTGGAGCGTCACCTTGAACGGCTGCAGGATCCCTGGTCTGCCCGAAAATTACAAGCAGATATTATTGTTAATCGCCAAGGCCTGGAGCGTCTGGGCCAGATCGGCGGCGCTGCTGCTCGCCAGTGGTTCGCCGCCGGCGGCGGACCCGACTGGCCGTTCAGCCACCCGGGTGAGGTCTATCGCGCCGGCCTGGCTTTACCCTCCTCCGAGCGTCCGGACTTTTTCCTGGCCGGCCTGCGCTTCGGCTTCGGGGAGGACTGATGGAAGCGATTCTCGAAGCCCTCGCGACCCATCCAGGCCTCTACGCCTTTCTGCTGCTCCTGGCCTGCGGCCTCGGCCTACCGCCCTGGTCGGAGGAGTTGGTGCTCCTCGCCTGCGGCTACATGGTGGCGGAGGGCCATCTCGGCTTCGCTGCGGCTCTGGGCTGGTGCTCGGGAGGCATTCTGCTGGGCGACTCCGCGCTCTTCCTGGCCGGACGCCTGGCGGGCGAGCGCGTGGCCCACTGGCCCGTGATCCGGCGTGCCATGCGCCCGGCCCGGCGGCGCCGCTTCAACACGCAATTCCTCAAATACGGCACGCGGGTGGTGTTCCTGGCGCGATTCCTGCCGGGCGTGCGCATGCTCACCTACCTGGTTGCCGGGAATCTCGGCATGCCCTGGTGGAAGTTTCTGCTGCTGGACGGCCTCGGCATGCTCCTCACGGTGCCGATTTCGGTCTGGCTGGGCTGGAAGTTCGCCTCCAATCTGGACCTGGTCCTGGATTGGAGCCACCGCCTGCAGGTGCCGCTGGCCATTCTGGCCCTGATTGCCGCCTGGTGGGCCTTCCGGCGCTTCCGCAGCACCCGCTGGGCCCGCCTCCAATCCCTGCGCCAGGAGCGGCGCGACCGGGGTGGGATGGGCTAGAATCTTGCCCTCGAAATTCGCCCACCGCCCTCGGTGGGAAAACGAACGCCACGACAGCCTGCCTGCATGGACACTCTGATCAAAAACCTTCCTTGGATCGGCGCCGCGGCGGCGCTGATCGGCGCCTTCCTCTTCTATCTCCGCGTGATGCGCGCCCCGGACGGCACGCCGCGCATGCAGGAGCTGGCGAAGGCGATTCAAGAGGGCGCGCGCGCCTTCCTGTTCACGCAGTACAAGATCCTGTCCGTTTTCGTCGTAGCCGCGGCGATCGGACTCTTCATTCTGCCGGAGGATTACGGCGGCGGAATCGGGACTGCGGGGGCCTTCGTAGTCGGCGCCTTCAGCTCGGCGCTGGCGGGATGGATTGGCATGCACACCGCCACCCGGGCGGCCGTGCGCACCACGGAGGCGGCGCGGACCGGACTCGCGCCTGCCCTGACCATCGCCTTCAGCTCGGGCACCGTGATGGGCCTGACGGTGGTGGGTCTGGGGATTCTCGGCGTGACCGGCTTCAGCGTGCTGTTCTCCGAGGCCGGCACCATCACGGCCGGGACGATGCGGCAAGTGTTGGGCTTCTCCTTCGGCGCCTCTTCGATCGCGCTCTTCGCGCGCGTCGGCGGCGGCATCTTCACCAAGGCGGCCGACGTCGGCGCGGACCTGGTGGGCAAGATTGAGAAGAACATTCCGGAGGACGACCCGCGCAACCCCGCGACCATCGCTGACAACGTCGGCGACAACGTCGGCGACGTGGCGGGCATGGGCGCCGACCTCTACGAGTCGTACGTGGGTTCCATCGTCGCGACGATGACGATCGGCGTGACCGTCGTGGCCGCCGGCGGCCACGGCACCATGGACCTGGTGATGCTGCCGGTTTACCTGGCAGGCGTCGGCATTCTGGCCTCGATCATCGGCACTTTCACGGTGCGCACCAACAACGAGGCGCACATTCACTCCGCGCTCTTCCGCGGCTTGCTGGTGGCTTCCGCGGTGCTGGTCGGCTTCGCGTACTGGCTGTGCAACTCGGCCGGACTCGAGCTGGAGTACAAGGAAGGCGACGTGCTGATGACCTCGGTCGA
>CAYVPL010000240.1:0-4220 GCA_964453755.1 uncultured Planctomycetales bacterium | reverse complement strand
TGCTCGACATGGGCGAGCCGGTGCGGATCCACGATCTGGCGACGCGCATGATCGAGCTGGCCACGCTGGGCACCGGGCGCAGCATCGAGATCAAGATCACGGGGCTGCGGCCCGGCGAGAAGTTGCACGAGGAGCTGCTGACGGATCCGGCGCGCAGCCGGCCGACCTCGCATCCCAAGATTTTCATGGCGCTCGAGTCCGACGTGCCCGTCGAGGCGGTGCACAAGGCCATTCTGCGCCTCGAAGCGGCGCTGCAGAAGGGCCAATTGTCGGAGGTCTACGCGGTGCTCGAGGAGCAGGTCGAAGGCTATCGCCGCCCCGAGCGCCCGGCCGACGTGCTGCGCCGCGGCGAGACCTGCTATTCCTTCAACGGGAATGGCAACGGCAACGGGAATGGCAACGGCGCCGCAGTTCCGGCGGCGGATGCGGAGCCCGCCGGCGCCCCGCCGCCCGCGCCCGCCGAGCCGGCTACTCCAGCCGTTTGATCACGTGCCAGCCGAACGGCGAGCTCTTCTCGTCGTGCGGCGCCAGCCCGATTTCGTTGCACTGCAGCCGAAAGCCGACGTCGCCGAAGGCCGGCACCAGCGCCGCCCGCGGGAATCCGGCCGCTGAGCGCGCTTCGTCCGACTCGGCGCGCAGGGCTTCGATGAAATCTTCCATGCCTTGCTCGGCCTCGGGCACGCCCATCTCGCCGGCTTCGATGCGGCGCTCCAACTCCGCCTGATATTCCTCGGCGCGCTGATTGAGCGCAGCGATCGTCTTCTCGAAGGAGCCGTCGCTCGGCGCGTCGTGATTGAGCACCAGGAAGGTGCCGGGCCGTTCGGTTCCTTCTTGCGCGACGTCATCCGAGTACTCGCGCACCAGCGCGCTGAAATCGGCGCCGCCGAGCGCGCGCTGCAGCACGGATTGCGCGAGCGTCTCCGCCTCCGCGCGCGTGCGCGGCGCCTCGACCGGCGTCTCGCGGAAGGAGATCAGCACGTGCTGAAGCAGAATGCGGTCGGGTTCCCGGGTCATGATCCGAATTCTAGGCGCCGCCTGTTCCGCTCGCTCGTCCGCGCAGCAGCAGCGCCAGGAACAGCGGTGCGCCGAGCGCGGCCGTGACGGCGCCCACCGGCAGCTCGCTGCCGCGGCCGAGCACCGAGAGCGAGCGCGCAAGGGTGTCGGACGCCACCAGCAGCGCGCCGCCCGCCAACGCGCAGCAGGGCAGCAGCAGCGCGTGGCGCATGCCGGTGAAGGGCCGCACCGCGTGCGGCACGAGCAAGCCGACGAAGCCGATCGGCCCGGTGTGCGCGACCACCGCCGCGGCCAGCGCCGCCGCCGCGAACACGGTTTCGCGGCGCACGCGCCCCACCGGGACGCCGCGCGCGCGGGCCAGGTCGTCGTCGAAAGCGAGCTGGTCGAGCGCCGGGGCGCGCCAAGCGAGGAGCAGTCCCGCCGCCGCCAGCCAAGGCAGCAGGCCGAGCAGGGGCGCGAAGCTGACGACGTCGAGCGCGCCGAGGGTCCAGCGCTCCATCACGGCGAGATCGAAGGGGCTGGCGAGATGGCGCAGGAACACGATGCCCGCGCCGAACAGGAAGCTGAGCGTGACCCCGGCGAGGATCAAGCCGTCGCTGCGCGGACTGCGGCGCGCCAGCGCCAGCACGATCGCAGTTTCGAGCAGCGCGAAGACGAGCGCCACGACGCGCGCGGCTTGACCGCCCATCGCCGCGGCGCCGGCGCCGGCCACCGCCGCCGTGAGAAACGCGCCGAACGAGGCGGCGGAAGAAACTCCCAGCGTGTAGGGCGAGGCGAGCGGATTGCGCAGCAGCGTCTGGAAGGCCGCGCCGGCGACGGCCAGCGCCGCGCCGCAGCAGAAGCCGAAGAGCACGCGCGGCAGGCGCAGCGCCAGGATGCGCGCGTCGGCGGACCACTCCGCCGCTGGCGCGCCGAAGTACTCGCGCCACGCCGTCAGCGGCGCGATGGACTCGGCCCCCAGAAAGGGCGCGAGCGCCAGCGCCGCCAGCGCGCCCGTCAGGCAGAGCAGCAGAACGCCGCGGCCGCGGAGCTTCATCGGCGCGGCAGCACGGCAGGCAGGCCGGAGGCGTCTTCGAGCAGATCGAACTCGCCGGCGAACGCGCGGCGCAGGGCCGGATCGCGCAGCAATTGCGCGGGCGGACCGTCGGCGGTGACGGCGCCGCCGTCGAGCAGGATCATGCGCTGCGCCGAACGCGCGGCGAGATTGAGATCGTGCGTCGCGCACAGCACGCCGAGTCCGCCGTCGGCCAGGCCGCGCAGCAGGCGGAACAGCCCGGCCTGATGGTGCAAGTCCAGCATCGCGGCCGGCTCGTCGAGCAGCAGCCAGCGCGGCTCCTGCGCCAGCACGCTGGCCACGAGCACGCGGCGCCGCTCGCCGCCGGAGAGCTGATCCAGGCGCCGGTTTGACAAATGACCGGCGCCGACCGCCGCCAGCGCGCGCGCCACGGCGGCGCGGCCTTCGATTGTCAAATCAGGATCGCTCCAGCGCGCGTGGCCGGCGACGCGCGCGCCCAGGGCCACCGCCTCCTCCGCGGTGAAGGAGAAGGCCGGCTGGATCTCCTGCGGCAGAAAGCCCAGATGGCGCGCGCGCTCGGCCAGCGGCCAGGATTGCAGCGCGCGGCCTGACAACAGCGCCTCGCCGGCGGTCGGCCGCAGCAGGCCGGCGAGCGCGCGCAGGAGCGTGGACTTGCCTGCGCCGTTCGGACCGACGAGCGCAGTCAGCGTACCGGGCTCGAGCCGCAGCGTGACGGCGCGCAGCACTTCGCCCACGCCAGGCCAGGCTGCGCTGAGTCCGCGGGCTTCGAGGGCCATGACCGCCCCATGATCGCCCCTGCTAGGATGCCGCGCCACACATGTCCGAAGCACGCCGACTCGTTGCGCAGCGCCTCGCCGAGGCTCAGGCCACCTACGCCGCGCTGGGCGCGGATTTCGCGGCGGTGGTCGAGCAGGCCGCGGATCTCGCGGTGCAGGCCCTGCGCCGGCCGGGCGGCGGCGTCTATCTCGCCGGCAACGGCGGCAGCGCGGCCGACGCCCAGCACTGGGCCGCGGAGCTGGTCGGGCGCTATCTGGTGGACCGCCCGCCGCTGAATGCGCACGCGCTGACCGTCAACTCGTCCAACTTCACCGCCTTGGTGAACGATTATCCGCCCGACGAGGTCTTCGAGCGCCAGGTGCGCGCCCACGTGCGCGCCGGCGATCTCTTCGTCGCCATCAGCACCAGCGGCAACAGCGCCAACATCCTGCGCGCCGCAGCCGCCGCGCGCGCCGCCGGCGGCAAGGTGCTGGGCGTCACCGGGCGCGGCGGCGGCAAACTGGCGCCGCTGTGCGACGCGGTCTTCATTGCGCCCAGCAAGGACACGCCGCGCATCCAGGAGGCGCACCTGCTCTTCGGCCACTGCTTCTGCGAATTGATCGAGCAGGCCTTCACTCCGCCTGCGCGAGGATGAGCGCGAAGCCCAGGACGTAGCGGCCTTCGCGGTCGAAGGTCTGCCAGCGCTCCTCAGCCCGCGCGCGCGCGCCTTCGGCGCCGGGGTGCCAGGAGTGCGCGCCGGCCCAGTCGAGGACGCGTTCGCGAAAGCAGCGCTCGTAGGACTCCCAGGCCGCGGGCGCGGAGGCGGACCAGTGGCGGATGCGGAAGCCGCACTCGCGGGCCTGCGCGAACGTGGCGCCCAGGCTGAGCATGGCGCCGCGCTGAAAGCCGCTGCGCCGCAGAAAGGCCGGCGCGGGCGGCAGGCGCCAGTAGCCGCAGCCGAGCAGCAGCATGCCGCCCGGGCGCAGCACTTCGCGCGCGGCGACGAAATGGTCGTAGACGGTGGAGTCGGGAAAGGGCGCGCCGAGATCGAGCACGGCGTCGTAAGGCTCGTAGCCGCCGATCCAGGCGTGCTGCCCGGCCAGCCAGCTCTGCGGCGTGGCGGTGTTGATCAGGCAATCCCAGTGCGCGGCGACTTTGCCGGCCCAGGCCGCATCGCCGGTGGCGGCGTCGAGGACGCGCGCCCGAGGCGGCAACTTCAGGGTGGCGACGAACTCCAGCGCCGACTGCTCGGTGACCGGGCCGAGGAAGCGGAGCGTGCGGTGCACGATCGCGGCGCGCGGCAGATCAATCACGGGCCGGCGCCGGACGAGATGGGAGAGGCGCGAGCCACGCGGACATCTCGCGCGCGGTGGCGGGCATGGCGGGACCGGGGATCAAGGCTTCCGCACCGACT
>CAYVPL010000239.1:0-4228 GCA_964453755.1 uncultured Planctomycetales bacterium | reverse complement strand
CGGAGCGCGCGCGTGAGACGGTGGCGTCCCGGCTGCCGCCGTCGGCCACGATCACCTCGTCCGCCCCCGCCTCGCGCGCCGCGCCCGCCGCCGCGGCGATCTCCGTCTCCTCCTCGAGCGCGGGGATGACGGCGGAGAGGCGCATCAGCCGCGCAGCCGGATGATGGACTTGAGCAGGCGCGCCGCGCGCGGCGTGAAGCGCCGGCGGTTGGCGGCGTCGCCGAGGCGGCCCCACACCGAGGCCTGCGTGGGGTAGGGATGGATGACGCCTGCCAATTCGGTCGCCTTCATGCGCCGCGCGACCGGCAACAGCGCGCCGGCCAGAATCTCGCCGGCGTGCGGCGCGACCACCGTGGCGCCGCGCAGGCGCCCGCTCTCCTTCTCGATCACGATCTTGGCGAAGCCCTCGGTCGCGCCTTCCAGAATGGCGCGATCAATTTCGGCGAAGTCCATGCGCAGCTCCGCCAGTTCACAACCGGCGCGCTCCTGCTCAGTGACGTAGAGGCCGGCGTGCGCCACTTCCGGATCGGTGTAGGTGCACCACGCCATCGGCAGATCCAAGTGGCTGCCGCGGCCGAAGAAGAAGGCGTTGCGGATCACCAGGCGCGCCATCGCGTCGGCCGCGTGCGTGAACTGCCACAGCCCGGTCACGTCCCCCGCCGCGAAGATGCGCGGGTTCGTGGTGCGCAGGCGCTCGTCCACCTGCACGCCCTTGCTGGTGAAGGCGACGCCCGCCTCCGGCAGCCCGAGATCCTCGACGTTCGGCACGCGACCCAGCGCCAGCAGGATCTGGTCGCCGGCGGCCTCGCCGCGCTCAGCGATGCTGCCGTCCTTGCCTTTCCGCGCCCAGTGCAGCACGCGTTTGCCGCCGCGCTGCTCGAAGCGGTCCAGCCCTGCGGACAACTGGAAGGAGATTCCCTCCGCGCGCAGCGCGCGGTCCACGATCGCGGCCGCATCCGGATCCTCGCGCGGCAGCACGCGCGGATCCAGCGCCGCCACGCTGACTTTGCTGCCCAGGCGCGCGAAGGCCTGCGCGATCTCCGCGCCGATCGGCCCCGCGCCGGCCACGACCAGCTCGCGCGGCAGCTCGGTCAGCGCGAACAGGGATAGATTCGTCAGGCAGCCGGCTTCGGCGGCGCCGGGCACCGGCAGGGACATCGGGCGCGCGCCGGTGGCGATCAGCGCGCGCTTGAAGGACAGGGCCAGCAGCACGCCGTCTTCTTGCTCGAGCTCCACCAGCTCGCGGCTGGCGAAGCGGCCGCGGCCGAGGAAGACGTCCACGCCCAGCTTGCGGAAGCGCTCGGCGCCGTCGTTGGGCGCGATCTGCGCGCGCAGCCGGCGCATGCGCTCCATGACGCGCGCGAAATCCGGAGCCGGCTCGGCGGCGGCCCCGCCGAACTCGCGCAGGCGGCGCGCCGAAGCGAAGGCGCGGCCCGCCGCCAGCAGCGCCTTCGACGGCACGCAGCCGTAGTTGAGGCAGTCGCCGCCCATCAGCTCGCGCTCGATCAGCGCGACGCGCGCGCCCAGGCCGGCGGCGATCGCGGCCGCCACGAGCCCGGCGGTGCCGCCGCCGAGCACGACGAGGTCGTAGCGCGCCGCGGGCTCGGGATTCTTCCAGTCGCGCGGCGCGACGGCGGCGCGCAGAGCGCGATCGTGCGGATCGTCGGGCAGCAGGGTCATGGCCGGCCTCCCGCCGCGGCGCCGTCGTCTGACAATGCCGGCGCGCCCTCGGCCAGGGCGCGGCGCGCGGCGCGCGTCACCATCACCGTGACGAGAATCGTGGCGGCGAGGCCCGCGATCTTCAGCGCCAGGCCGAAGCCGCCGGCGTCGGGCAGGCTGCCCGAGGCGAGAGTCGTGAGATCCTGCACCGTGGAGCCGAGATAGACGTACAGGAACGTGCCGGGCAGCATGCCGAACCACGAGCCGAAAGCGTAGGTGCCCAATCGCAGGCGCGTGAGTCCGAAGAGATAGTTCACGAGCGAGTACGGAAACACCGGCGAGAGGCGCACCAGCACCAGGATGCGCAGGCCCTGGCGCTCGATCGCGGTCTGCAGCGCCTGAAAGCGCGGCGCGCCGGCGATGCGCCGCTCGAAGCGGCTGCGAAAGAGAGTGCGCCCGAGCAGGAAGGCGCAACTGGCGCCAAGCACGCTGGCCGGCGACACCACCGCGGTGCCGGCGAGAGGACCGTAGACGTAGCCCGCCAGCAGCGTGATCAGCGAGCCGGGAATCATCAGCACCGTGGCGGTCGCGTAGAGCAGGCCGAACACCAGCGCGCCGGGCAGGCCGCGCGCCTGCACCCGGGCGACGAAGGCCGGCAATCTCTCGTCGAGAAAGAGAAACCAGGCCGCCAGCGCGGCGCCGATCGCCAGCAGCAGCAGCGCGAGCCGGCGCATCAGGCCGCGGTCAGCGCGCCGGCTGCGGGTCCTTGTCCTGGGGGAGCCATGCGTTGAGGGACCAGTCGTAGTCGCGGTGCTTGATCTTCGCCGAGGACAGCTGCGGATCCTGGGCCACCGCCGCGGGGCAGAAGTCCCGCAGCAGCGCGCGGATGCCGCCAGGATAGCGCTGCAGCTCCTCCTCGCTCCAGTCGAAGATCTTCGACACGGCCAGGCGGCCGTCGCGGATCGCGACGTCGTTCTTGGACGGATCGGCCAGGAAGAGTCGCGCCTGCGCGGCGAGCTGCTCGTCGAGCGCGTCGGCGGCGTAGGCGCCGGCGCGCAGGACCGGGCAGGAGCGCGAGGCGCAGTTGATGGCGAAATGGAAGAGCGGCGTGCGCGCCGTCCGGCCGAGGATGCTGTGCTCGATCTCGCCGAGTGAGAGCGGCTTGCGGACGCCGGTCAAATGTTGCAGCGGCACGAAACGCTTGTCGAAGACGCTGCTGAAGAAGCCGCCGAGGTCGCGGATGCTCTTCACGCCGGGATTCTGCAGGATCAGCGCGACGGTCCAGGCGTTGTAGGCGTTGATCCAGAAGGCTTCGCGCTGCGGCGCGCTCCAGGTGGCGAAGTCCGCCGCGGGCACGGCCTGCAGGGCGGCCAGATAGGCGTCGAGCTCGGCGCGCTTGCCCGCGAGCCCGGAGTAGTCCACGAGGCCCTCGTGCACGTATTCGCGCAGCAGCCCGTCCCAGGCGGCGTGCGCATGATCGAAAGCCGGCGTGGCCGCAGCTTCCTGCAGCAGCGCAAGCGCCAGCGAGAGGACTACCATGAAGGACTTCGCGCCGTGTCGTCCGGCGTGACGCCATTGTCGCAAACGCCGCCCCCCCCTGCCGCGCTGGTCTTCGTCCGCTGGTGGGCCGAAGGCCCGGTCAAGACGCGGCTGGCCGCGGGCATCGGCGCGGAGGCGGCGCGCGCGGTCTACCGCACGCTGGCCGAGGCGGCCTGGGCCGGATTGGCGGATCCGCGCCTCGCGCGGCACCTCTGGATCACGCCGCCCGAGCGCCTGGCCGAGTGCTGCGCATGGCTGCCGGGCGCTACGCGCGCGGCGGCGCAACCGGACACGGATCTCGGCGCGCGCATGAGCCGGGCCTTCGAGACCGCCTTCGCCGGCGGCGCGCCCTGGGCCGCAGCCGTCGGCAGCGACGTGCTGGGCATGAACGCGGATCTGGTGCTGCGCGCGGGCGCCTTGCTGGAGCCTAACGATCTGGCGATCGCGCCCGCCTGCGACGGCGGCTACGCCCTGCTGGCGCTGCGCCGCCCGCAGCCGGAGTTGTTCTCTGACATTCCCTGGAGCACGCCGCAGGTTCTGGAAGTGACGCTGGCGCGAGCGGCCCAACTGGGTCTGCGCGTCGGGCTGCTGCCGCCGGCGCGCGACGTGGACACCCTCGAAGATCTCAGTTTTTTTGCGGACCGTTTCCCGGACGCGCTGCCTTCCAGGCCTGCATGACGCCGCGCATCACGCGGTCGAAATCGGCGGGCAGATCCTCGCGGCACACGCGGCCGGTCGTTTCGACGACGCGGCGGAACTGATCGAGGTAGACGTGGCAGGGCGGGCAGCGGCGCAGATGCTCCTCGACCGCCTGACGCTCTTCGGCGCTCAATTGGCCGTCGAGGAAGTCGCTCAGGGCCTGATAGAAGCGGTCGCAGCGCCCGGATTCGTGGCACTCGCTCATGCTTCCTCCCCGAGCTTCGCGGCTGCGCAGCGGCGCCCCCCGGCGCGCCCGCGGTGCCGAATTTTGCGCAGATATGCCGGGCTGACTTCGAGGGCCCCCGCCGCCACCCCGCCGACGAGGCCTTGC
>CAYVPL010000238.1:0-4256 GCA_964453755.1 uncultured Planctomycetales bacterium | reverse complement strand
CTTGCAGGAGCCGGCGGGCCTGGCCGGCGATGCGCCCTTTGCCGGTCAGAATGCCGAAACTCATGCTGGCCTCGAGCCCGAAGGCGTTGCCCAAGGCGATGACGGGCGCGCCCTCCATCATGAACTCGCCCGGGAAGAGGCGCGGCTGCATGCCGCGCAGTTCCGTCACCTGGATCAGCGAGAGGCCGTAGGCGGCGTTGTGCGCGACGAGCACGCCGTTGAACACTTGGCCGTCCGCGCGGCGCACGGTGAGCGCCATCTCGCCGGATTGGAAGACGGGCGCGACCACGTAGCCGTCCGGGCTGAGCACCACGCCGGCGGCGACGATCTCGCGCCGCGCCTCGCCGTCGCCGAAACTGCTGCGCACCTCCACCAAGCTGGGCGAGAGCTGCAGATAAAGCTGCGTCAGTTCGTTCTGCAGGGAAGCCAAGCCGCCGCTCTGCGACCACACCTGGATCATCGGTTCGGCCCCGTGTGCGGCAGCCTGTCTGACAATCTCGACGCGCTCCTCCTGGCCGAAGGCGGAGGAGGCTCCGGCCCAGGCGACGAGCAGCGCGCCCCAGGTCGGGAGCTTCATGGGAAGCGAAGCCTTAAAAGCGCCGCGGCGGGCGGTTGCTCGCCGGCGTGGTGAGCGGCAGATCCTGGCCTTGCGCGTCCACCTGCTCGCTGCCGGCCGGCTGCAGAGCCGGGTCGGTCACGGGGCTCAGCATGGCGCCGGTGCGCAGCAGGAACTCCTGCAACTCTTCCGGAGTGGTGGCCTGGATCATCGGGCTGGCGCCGCCGGACGCGTCGCCGGCGTCGGGGCCGGTGCGCAGCAGCGGCGGCAGGAAAACCATCGCCAGGAGGGCGGCGGCGGCTGCGCTGGTCCACTTCATCCAGGTCCAGGGACGCGCGGAACGCGACGGCGCCGCGGCGCTTTCCGGATCGGCGGCCAAGCCGGACTCAAGGCCGCTGGCCACGCCGGCCCACAGGCTGCCGCGCGCGGGCATTTCGGCGCGCAGGTCCACCAGCAGGTCCCGCGCCGCGGCGAATGACTCGTACTCGGCGATGCACAGAGCGCATTGGTCGAGGTGCTCCTCGACGCGGCGCGCCTCTTCGGCCGGCAGATCGTCGCCGACGTGCAGGGGAATCAACTCAGCGGCTTCCTGGCAGCGAATCACAGCGCTTCTCCTCCTTCTTCCTTGCCCAAGGTCCGCTCCCAGTGGTCACGGAAAAGTTTGCGCGCGTGGTGCAGGCGCCAGCGCACGGTTCCCGGCGTCGCGCCCACGCGCTCGCCGATGTCGCCGCAACTCAGGCCTTCGAGTTCGCGCAGCAGCAGCACCTCGCGGAACTGATGCGGCAGCGAATCCAGCACCTGACGCACCAGCTTGCGCCGCTCGTCGGAACTGACGATGGCGTCCGGCGTCTCTTCGGCGCCGCCCCACTCCGGGGCCAACTCGACGGAGCCTCCCGGCGTGCCGGGGGCCTGGCGGCGCAGGCGATCCACCGCGTGGTTGCGCAGAATGCGGTAGAACCACGTCGCGAAGGCGCGCTTCGGATCGAAGCGCTCGCGGGCGGCGTAGACCTTGAGGAAGGCGTCCTGCGCCACTTCGCGCGCCGTCTCATAGGAGCCGACGATGCCGCGGGCGACGTGCACCGCGCGGGCCTCGTAGCGCTCGACCAGGAGCTTGAAGGCATCCCGCTCGCCCTCGCGGGTGAGCTGGAAGAGCTCTTCGTCGGTGAGACCAGACCAGGCCGAAACCGCAGTTTCGGCTTCGGGAGGGACCAGACGGAGAACCGGTGCGCCCATGTCTAGAACCACTCTACGGGCCGGGCCGGCCCTTGTTGGTGAAATGCCGGCTTCACGCCTGCTCCCGGGGGCTGCTCCGGGGAGGGCTGGGACGGGCTTCCGGGGCCGCCGGCGCCTCCAGGGCGATCCGGATGACCGCGTCCTCGGCGGAGGCCATGCGGCGGAACTTCAGCCAGCGCTGGTCGAGCAGGTCCCGGACCGGCAGGCGGCAGAGCTCGTCCAGCCAGGTCTTGATCTGGAAGCCGACCACGCGGATGGCCTCGTCCGGGTCGGCGTGGGCGCCGCCGACGGGTTCCGGGATCACGCGGTCCACGATGCCGAGTTGATACAGGTCCGGCGCCGTCAGCTTGAGCGCCTCAGCCGCCTTCTCCTTGCCTTCGGCGCTGCGCCACAGAATGGAGGCGCAGCCTTCCGGCGAGATCACGGAATACCACGCGTTCTCCAGCATGCCGATGCGGTCGCCGATCGCGATGCCCAGCGCGCCGCCCGAGCCGCCTTCGCCGATCACGACCACCACGATGGGAACCTCGACGCCGAACATCTCGTGGATGCTCTCGGCGATGGCGCGCGCCTGCCCGCGCTCCTCCGCGCCGAGTCCGGGATAGGCGCCCGGCGTGTTGACGAAGCAGACCACCGGCAGATTGAGGCGCGCCGCCAGCTTCATCTTGCGAATGGCCTTCCGGTAGCCCTCCGGGTGCGCCGAGCCGAAATTGCAGCTCAGGCGCTCCTTGACGTCCTTGCCCTTGCGGTGGCCCACGACCATCACGCGCCGGCCGTGCAGAGTGCCGAAGCCGGTGACGATCGCGCGGTCGTCGCCGTAGCAGCCGTCGCCGGCCAATTCGACCCAGTCTGTGAACAGTTTCGCGACGTAGTCCGAAGTGAGCGGGCGGTTGGGATGCCGCGCCACCTGCACGCGGTTCCAGGGCGTGAGGCCGGAGTAGACCTCCTGGGTGAGCCGCCGCAGCCGGTCGCGATAAAAGGCGATTTCCTCGGTGAGGTCGTGCGAGGTCTTCTGCGCCAGCTCCTCCAGCTCGGCGAGCCGGATGCGCACGTCCTCGATCGGCTTCTCGAAGGGCAGCGAACCGGGTCCGGACGGCGGGAGCTTTTTGCGGGCCATGGGCGGGAGCGAAGAACGCGGCGGGCCGACGCGGCGGTTTGGAGCCGGCCTGCGCGTGTCCTTAGGATACCCGTCCGGGCCTTGCAAAGTCTCCCTCCGTCCCCTGAGCGGCCTGAACCCCACCCCGCATGAGCGCAAGCGTCTGGCGCGTTGAACTTGAGCTGGAGCCCCGGCGGGCCGATCCCGTGGGCGACGCGGCGCGGCGCGCCCTCGCCAGCCGCGGGCTGGCGGCGGCGGGCGTGCGCAGCGGCCGCGGCTACCTGTTGCCCGGCGGTCTCGCGCGTGCGGAAGTCGAGCGCATCGCGCGCCGGCTCCTGGCCGATGCCGTCACGGAAACGGTGCGGATCGTGCCGCCGGAGACTGGACACGGCGACGGCGGCAGCACGCTGCTGGTGCGCCGCGTGCCGGGCGTGACCGATCCGGAAGGTCAGACGGCGGAGCGCGCGCTGCAACTCGTGGACGTGCGCCTGCCGGCCGGCTCGCGCATCGAGTCCTATCGCACGTTCCGGTTGCTGGCGCCCGTGGACGGCGCGCAACTGCTCGCCGCCGGCGCGCGCGCGCTGGCCAACCCGGTGGTCGAGCGCGTGCAATTGGGCAGCGAGGTGCTGCGCGAGCAACCCGCGCCCGGCGCGCGGCCCGACGGCCGCCGCGAGATCGCGCTGCGCGAATGGAGCGGCCCGAAATTGTCAGAGCTGTCGGCGCAGATGGGCCTGGCGCTCTCCGAGGCCGAGATGCTCGCCATCCAAGAGCACTTCCGCGCCGAGCGCCGCGACCCGACCGACGTCGAGCTCGAAACCCTGGCGCAGACCTGGAGCGAGCACTGCAAGCACAAGACCCTCACCGGTCCGGTGCGCTTCCGCCTGCGCGACGCGGACGGGCAGCTGCTGCACGAGCGGCTCTACGGCAATCTGCTGAAGGAAACGGTCTTCGCCGCGACCATGCGGCTGAACCAGCCCTGGTGCTGGAGCGTGTTCCGCGACAACGCGGGCGTGGTGGCGCTGACCGACGACGTCGGCGTGGCGATCAAGGTCGAGACTCACAACCATCCCAGCGCCCTGGATCCCTACGGCGGCGCCGGCACCGGCGTCGGCGGCGTGATCCGCGACGTGCTCGGCACCGGACTCGGCGCGCGCCCCTTCGCCAACCTCGACGTCTTCTGCGTCGGTCCGCAGGACACGCGCGCGGAAGATCTGCCGCCCGGAACCCTGCATCCGGACCGCGTGCTCGAGGGCGTCGTGGCCGGCGTGCGCGATTACGGCAACCGCATGGGCATCCCCACGGTCGCCGGCACCGTGCACCGGCATCCGGGCTACGTCGCGAATCCGCTGGTCTACTGCGGCTGCGTCGGCG
>CAYVPL010000237.1:0-4293 GCA_964453755.1 uncultured Planctomycetales bacterium | reverse complement strand
AGCGCGACTTGCGCCACGCGCTGGCCCTCTACGACGCCGAAATCCATTGGGTGGACCGCCACGTCGGCGAAGTGCTGGATCAGATCGCGGCCCTAGGCCTCGAGGACGAGACCATCGTGATCGTCACCTCCGACCACGGCGACGAATTCTTCGAGCACGGATCCATCGGCCATCGCTCCAGCCTCTACGCCGAACTCTGCCGCGTGCCGTTGATCCTGCGCGTGCCGGGCGCCGGCCAGAAAGGCCAGCGCGTGTCTGAATTGGCGCGCGGCTACGACCTGGCCCCCTCGCTGCTCGACTGGTGCGGCCTGCCGCCGCTGGCTGAAGCGCAGGGTGCCAGCTTGCGCCCGCTCCTGGACGGTCAGAAGGACGACCGCACGGTCCTGCACCGCATCTACGCGCGCTTCAACCGCGACCGCCTCGGCAATCACAACGTGCGCGAGGCCTTCCGCAACGAGGAGTTCACGGTCGTGCGGCACCTGCAGCCCCTGGATCGCCAAGCCACGGCCGCCGGCCTCCCCTTCGCCGCCTGGCCCGACCCGCGTTACGGCCGCGACTTCCTGGTCTTCGACCGGATCGCCGATCCGCTCGAGGGCCTGCCGCTCAAAGAAACGGATCCGCGCTGGCGCCGGGCGGTGGACGCCTACTGCGAGGCCTGGAATGATTGTGAGACGCAGGCCGCAGCGTTGCCGCAATCGCCCGCCGGGGCGCGCCGCAGCGCGGCCAAGAGCGCGGAGGAACAGGCGGCGCTGGCGGCGCTGGGCTACGCCGGCGAGGGTCCGGCTGGAGCCGACCACCCGGACTTCCTGCCCTTCCCGTCGCCCTGCCTGCCGCCGCGCTGAGCCGACAGGCGCCGGCTCAAGTCGCCCGCACGCGCGCGAACTTGCGCTTGCCGGCCTGCAACAGGATCGGCGCGGCGCCCGCCTGCAGCGTGATTTTCGCGTTCGGATCGGCAACTACCGCGCCGTCCACCTTGACGCCGCCGCCCTGGATCATGCGGCGCGCGTCGGAGGAACTGCCGCCGACCGCCTGCGCCACCACCCAGGCCAGTCCGTGTTCTCCGGCCGGCAGGGTCTTGTCGGCGATCTCCTCGGGCAGGCCGCCCTCGCGGAAGCGGCGCGTGAACTCCGCCGAGGCGGCCTCCGCCGCCGCCGCGCCGTGCAATTGCGCCGTGACGGCGCGCGCCAGTGCGTCCTTGGCCGCGCGCGGATGGCCGGCCAGCAACGCGGCGGCCTCCTCGGCCGGCAGATCGGTGGCCAGGCGGAACCACTCGGCCATGCCCTCGTCGCTCAAGCTCATGACCTTGCCGAACACCTCGTCGGCATCGGCGCTGAGCGGCACGTGGTTGCCGTAGGTCTTTGACATCTTGCGGCCGTCGGTGCCGAGCAAGAGCGGCGTGGTCAGGCAGACCTGCGGCATCTGGTCCGCGCGCTCCTGCATCTGGCGGCCCATGTGCAGATTGAAGAGCTGATCGTTGCCGCCCAGCTCGACGTCGGCCTGGACCATCACGGAATCCCAGCCCTGCATCAGCGGATACATCATCTCGTGCAAGTGCAGCGGGAGCTTCTCCTGCATACGCTTGGCGAAATCGTCGCGCTCCAGCATGCGCGCCACCGTCGCCTGCGCCGCCAGCTTGAGGCCGTCGAAAAAATCCATCTTGCCGAACCACTCGGAGTTGCGCCGCACCTCGCAGCGCGCCGGATCCAGGTCGAGGATCTTGCCGATCTGATTCAGGTAGGTCTCCGCGTTGGCTTCGACCTCCTCCTTCGTCAGCGCCGGCCGCTGGTCGTTGCGCCCGGTCGGGTCGCCGAGGCGCGCAGTGGCGTCGCCGAGGATCAGCACCGGCAGATGCCCGTGCTCCTGGAAGCGGCGCAGCACGCGGATCGGCACCGCGTGGCCCAGGTGCACGTCCTTGAAGGTCGGATCAATGCCGAACTTGACGCGCAGGCGGCGGCGGTCGCGGCCGGCCTTCTCGACGATCGCCGCCAACTGCGGGCGCGTGACGATTTCGGAGGCGAGGCGCTCGAGTTCGGTCAGCAGCTTCATTGCGGGCTCTCGCTGGCCAGTGTCCGCTCGTCGTGCCAGCGGATCCAGTCCTTGGGCGCGTATCCGAGCGGCAGCTGGGTCAGCCACTGCAGGGCCGAGGTCGCGGTCAGCGCTCGCGTGCCCGAAACCGGCTTGCGCAGGGACTCCACCAGCATCTCCAAGCCCTCGTAGCGCTGGGCGCCGCTCAGCAGCGCCGTGGCCACCAGCACGTGGCGGTCGGCCTGGGGGCGCGGATTGGCCAGAGCGAGGCGCAGCGACTCCAGCGGCTGCTCGCGCAGGCTCTCCCAGCCCTCCGGGAAGGCGTAGAGATGGTTGCTGCGATAGTCGATCCGATGCACCGGCAAGTCGCGCTCGCCGAGCAGCACGCCGGCGCAGCGCAGGCGCGCGTCCACTCGCACTTGCCACAGCGCGCCGTGGTCGCCGTCCATGACGAGCGGAATCTCGGAGCGCGTGGCGTAGGTTTCGTCGGCTTCGAGAGTGACGCGGTCGGCCAGCCGGTACCAGCGGTGGCGGACGATCTTGTCGTGGCCGCCGATCGGCAGCCAGCGGCTGACTTCCCACGTCAGTTCGAGCACCAATCCGGCCGCCGGAGGCAGGAGGGTGACGGTCTCTCCCAACGGATTCCGCAGCTCGAAGCGAACCGGAACGATCTCGCCGAAGTGGAAGGGACCTTCCGGCAGGATCACGCGCGATGCGTTGCCCAGTTGCTCGGCGGCGAATCGCGCGCGCAGCACCTGCAGGCCAAGCTCGCTGCTGCGGTCGATCAACTCTTCGTTGAACTCGGGCTCCGGCGGCGGCGCCGCCAGTTCGGTCATGTCGGCGTTTTGCAGCGCGCCGTATTCCACGCCCTCGGGAATCGCCATCGGCGCCCCGGCGAGCGGATCGTCGGCGAACACGATGGGGCCGGGCTCTTGCGGCGCACCGCCGGCCGGCGGCGCTGCGGCCGGAGATCCGGCCGCTGCTTCCGGAGTCGGCGCCGGATCTTCTGCTGGAGCCGAGCAGGCCGCGGCGATGCAGATCACCGCCGCGGCCGTCGGCCACGGACAGGGACGGATGCAGAAACTGCGCCGTCCCATCGTCCGTTCGTTCAATTCGCCGGCTCGGAGCCTTCCGGGCTGTCGGAGGCGGCGCCCTCGGCGGGAGCCTCGTCCGCTTCAGCCGCTTCCGCCGCATCGGCGCCTTCGCCGCCGGCCGCCTTCTCGGCGTCCTTCAGGGCCTTGGCCGCAGCGCGCGCGGCCTTGCGGGCCTCCTTCGCGGCTTTGGCTTCGATCCAGGCCTGCTTGACCGCCGCGTTCTCCTCGAACTCGGCGTGCACGAAGTTCAGGCCGATGCGCTCCTCGCCGCAGTCCACGCGCACCACGCGCACCTCCATCTTGAGGCCGGGGATGCAGTGCTCGGACGGGGCGTCGTGCCACTCCTGCGGCAGCGACGAGTAGTGCATGAAGGCTTCGAGGTCTTCCTCGAGTTTCACGAAACAGCCCGCCGGGATGTGCTTGCTGACCACGCCGGTGAGCAGATCGCCCACGTGGTAGTGCGCCGGGATGTAGTCCTCCCAGGGGTTCTTCGTCAGCTGCTTCATGCCCAGCGAGATGCGCTGCTTCTCCTTGTCCACGGCCAGCACGACGCACTGGATGCGGTCGCCTTTCTTGACGATCTCGCTCGGGTGCTGGATCTTGCGGGTCCAGTGGAAGTCGGAATTGTGCAGGAGGCCGTCGATGCCCTCCTCGATCTCGACGAATGCGCCGTAGGAAGCCAGGTTCTTGACCGTGGCCTCGATGACGGTGCCCGGAGCGTAGTGATCGGCGATGCGGTCCCAGGAATTGCCCTCGACCTCGCGCACCGACAGCGACATTTCCTTCTTCTCCAGGTCGATGGCCTTGACGAAGACCTCGATCTCGTCGCCCTTCTCGAACTGACCTTCGGGGTTCGGGTTCTTCTGGGTCCACGACAGCTCGGAGACGTGCACCAGGCCCTCGACGCCCGGCTCCAGTTCGACGAACAGGCCGTAGCTGACGATGTTGGCGATGCGGCCCTTCTGGACGGTGCCGATCGGGAAGCGCGCGGCGATCTCCGCCCACGGATCCTTGGCCAGGGCCTTGAGCGACAGCGCCACGCGGTTGCGCTCGCGGTCGATGCCGATGACCATGACTTCGATGACGTCGCCGATCTTGAGCATCTCGCGCGGGTGCTTGATGCGCCCGTAGGACATGTCGGTGACGTGCAGCAGGCCGTCGATGCCGCCGAGGT
>CAYVPL010000236.1:0-4312 GCA_964453755.1 uncultured Planctomycetales bacterium | reverse complement strand
CTCTTGCGCCACGCCGAAGGAGCGCACGTCCTCGAGCAGAACTTCGGTGGAGACGCCGTCGGAGATCGTGAAGCGCTCGTCGTCGGGGTTCCACGCGTAGGTGACCCAGCCCGGCGCCAGCGATCCGGTGGTCAGGACTTCGATGGTCCAGCCGTTGCCTTCGTCTCCGGCGATCGTCAGGTCCGAACTGTAGCGCACGTCCTTGAGGAGCCGATCCATGACGCGCCGCGCCTGGACGTGCGTGTGCATTTGCACGTCGCCCTCCCGGACCACCGCGACCGTCTCGGAAGAGGAGTAAATGGCGCCATACAGCAGAATCATGGCGACGCTGACCGCCAGCATCACCTCGACGAGGCTGAAGCCGGCGCGATAGGACTTGCGGAGGAGATGCATGGTGTTTCTAATTTTCCGGCGCCGCGGTGACGCGCCCGGTCAGTGCTTGAATGGAGAAGAGCCAGGAATCGGCGCCGGAGCGGATGCGCAGCTGGCTATCGCCGGCGGTGCGGCCGTTGGGCAAGAACACCGTGTCCGGCGTTTCGCCGTCCACGACTTCGAACGTGACGCCCGGATCGAGTTGGCGCCAGCCGTTCTCGTCTGCGCCTGGGCCGTCCACCCAGGCGCCGTTCTCGCGCACCACTCGCCACGCGGAATTGTCAACGTCCACGTCCAGGGTGACCTGCTCCCAGATGCGCACCGAATAGGAGCGGGCGCGCGCCGCGTCCGCCACGAGCAGGCGGGCGGTCGCGCCGAGCACGTCGCGGTTGCTGAAACTGGGCACGGCGATGCCGAGCAGGATGGCCCCGAGGGCCATGACCATCAGGATCTCGATCAGCGAGAAGCCGCGCTCTAGTGATCGGTTGCGAGCCATACCGCCTCCAGGGTCTGCCGGCCGTCGAACCAGGCGCTGACCGTGACCTGACGGGTGCGCGAATCCTCCGCGGCGACGGTCACCGCCGGGTCGAAGTCGTCCACCGGGGTGACGTCCACCTGGATGGTGAAGCCCGTGGCGTCAGGCATCGGTTCGCCGTTGCCCAGCACCGGGTCGTAGGTCTGGCCGTCCCGAGCGTCGAGAGCTTCGATGGTGTCCTCGAAGGTGAACTCGCGGAACTGGCGAATGACCGCCGCCGACAGGGAGGCGGTCTGCGTGCCGTTGACGGTGGACATGCTGACGCGCAGCGAAGCGGCGGCGGTCGTCGCCACCAGCAGGATGAGAACCACGGCCACCGAGACCTCGATCAGGGTGAAGCCGCGCCGAGAGTGCGAACGGGAGCGATATTTCATGTTGAATCCTCAGGCGACGAACTTGGCCATGGTGAGGATGGGCGTCATCAGAGCGACGACGATGAATCCGACCACCGCGCCGGCCAACACCACGGTGGCGGGGCCGAGCAGGGAGGTGAAGGTGTTGAGCGCGGCTTGCGTCTCGCGCTCGAGGAAGCCCGCGGTGCGGCGCAGGCTTTCGTCCAGCGTGCCGGAGTTTTCGCCGGCGACCACCATCTGCACGAGGGCCGGCGGCAGGTCGGCGTCCTGAAAGGCGACGTAGAGCGGACGGCCGTCGCGCACGACTTTGCCTGCGTCGTCCCACACGCGCTGCAGGCGGGGGAGCTGCGAAACCTGGCGCGCGTGCTCCAGGCCGGTGAGGATCGGCACGCCGGACTCCAGGGTCAGGGCCAGCGTGCTGACCGAGCGGGACAGATAGGCCTTGAAGATGAAGTCGCCGATGATCGGCGCGTGGCTCACGGCGTCGAACATCGCCGCCCGCGACTTCTTCGACTTCACGGCGACGATGATGCCGACGATGATGGCCAGCGCGGTGGCGCCGACGACCTGCGGCGAGTCGCGCAGGGTGTGGCTCGCGCCCAGCACCAGTTTGGTGGACCAGGGCAGCAGTTCGGGCTTCTTCATCAGCAGGCTCTCGAACTTCGGCACCAGGAACATCAGGATGCCGGTCGTCATCACGCCCGTCATGATCAGCAGGAACACCGGATAGGCCAGCGCGCCCTTGATCTTGCCGCCGAGCTTGATCTGGTTGTCCAACAACTCGATGCCGCGGTCGAGGGCCTCGTCCAGATTGCCCGCCTGCTCGCCCGCGTGCAGCAGGTGCACCACGTACTTCTCGAAGCAGCGCGGCAGGCAATCGATGGCGTAGGACAGGTCGTGGCCGCTTTCGACGATGTTCGAGATGCGGATCAGCACGCGCTCCGAGGCCGGAGTGTTGGCGTGCTCGATCAGGCAGCGCAACGCCGCCAGCAGCGGCACGCCGGCCGCCAGCATGGCGCGCATCTGGATCAGCAGGTTCAGCGACTCCTTCGGCTTGAGCTTGAGGCGCTCGTCCACCAGGGCGGGACCTTCGGCGGGCCGGTCCTTGGCGGCGGAAACGCTGCCGCTGATGACGGCTTCGGTCTTGGGTTTCGGTTTGGTCAGCATGGGTGTTTAATGCATCGTCCCGGCGGCCCGGATCGCTTCTTCCAGCGTGGTCATGCCGCTGTTGACGCGATCAATCGCGTCGGC
Source organism: uncultured Planctomycetales bacterium (assembly GCA_964453755.1). Classification (GTDB taxonomy): domain Bacteria; phylum Planctomycetota; class UBA1135; order UBA1135; family UBA1135; genus JAQBVK01. The sequence continues at coordinate 1,801 of CAYVPL010000236.1, read as the reverse complement.
CAGCAGAGGCGTCATGCCGCCCTTCAGGGCTTGCGAGCGCACCTCGGTGGAGGAGGGGTTGTTGCCGATGAGATCCTGCAGGTCGGAGTTCACCCGCATGACTTCGAAGACGGCGCGGCGGCCGTCGTAGCCGGTGTTCCGGCAGGAAGGACAGCCGGAGGCGGCGTACCAGGGACCCTCGGTCTTTAGGCCTTCCGCCGCGTAGCGGCGCACGACGTCGTTCGGCAGTTCGATCGGGCGCTTGCAGGCGTCGCAGAGCTTGCGCACCAGGCGCTGCGCCATCACCGTGCGCAAAGTGGCGGCGACCAGGAACGGCTCCACGCCCATCTGAATCAGGCGCGTGGCGGCGCCCGGGGCGTCGTTGGTGTGCAGCGTCGCCAGCACCAAGTGGCCGGTCTGCGCGGCCTCGACGGCGATGGTCGCCGTTTCGCGGTCGCGGATCTCGCCGATCATGATGACGTCGGGGTCTTGACGCAGGAGTGAGCGCAAGCAGAGGGCGAAGCTCAAGCCCGCCTTGTTGTTGACTTGGGTCTGATTCACCCCATCTACGGACCGTTCGACCGGGTTCTCCACCGTCGAAACGTTGATTTCCGGAGTCACAATCTCGTCCAGCACCGAATACAAGGTGGTGGTCTTGCCCGAACCGGTCGGTCCGGTGACCAGCACGAGGCCGTGCGGCTGGGTGATGCCCTCGATCAGCCACTCCTTGTTCAGGCCCTTGAGGCCCAGGCGCGACAGCTGGATGGCCTTCGAAGTCCGATCCAGAATGCGCATCACGGTCTTCTCGCCGTAGACGGTGGGCAGGGTATTGACCCGCAAATCCACGTCGCGTTGGCGGTCCTTGAAGTGGATGCGCCCGTCCTGGGGCAAGCGCTTCTCCGAGATGTCGCAGCCGGCCATCACCTTGATGCGCGCGGTCAGCGAGGAACCGGCTTCGCGGCCCAGCGTGGTGGCGTCGTGCAGGTTGCCGTCCACCCGGTAGCGCAGCATGTAGAACTCGGCGCGCGGCTCGATGTGAATGTCGCTTGCGCCCTCGATGATGGCGTTGATGATGACCTCGTTGAGACGCTCCTCGGCGTTGGCGTTGTCGTCAACGTTGGTCTCCGGCCCGCGCCCCGCGGCGGCCATGGCGCGCTGCAGCAGGTCGAGGCCGGCGGTGATCGCGCTCGGCGCGGCCACGCAGGCGATGACCGTCATGCCGGTGTGCTTGCGCACCACGTCGGTCGCGTAGACGTCGGCGGGGTCCTTGAGCGCGACGGCCAGCGTGTGGCCGAAGCGCAGGAACGGCAGCACGCCGTGCACGCGCATCTCGCTGAACGGCATCTCGCCGGCGATCGTGACGTCCATCACGCCTTCGCCCACCGGATTCACGTAAGGCAGACCGTGCTGGACGCTCAGCGTGCGCCCCAGGTTCTCCTCCGACAGCACGCCCTGTTCGATCAGGATCTGCCCGATGTAGACCTCCGGGCGCTCCTCGTGCAAGCCGACCGCCTGTTGCAGCGCTTCGGCGGTGATGGTGCCGTTCGCCACCAGCAACTCGCCGAGGCGCATGCCGAGCCCGTGCACCGGGCCGGCATCCTCCTCGGGCACGGGCGCGACGCGCACCCGATCGCCCATGCGGAAGGAGCGGCGCGCCGCCTTGATGGCGGCGCTGGGATTCAGGATCGTGACCGGGAAATTCTGCCGCTCCAGGGCATCGAGCCCTTCGACGAGGAGCTGCAGGCCGGCCGAATCCAGAGTCGTGACCCCGGATCCGTCCACTTCCGTCGCCTCGGCCAGGCGCAGCTTGCCCCACAGCGCC
>CAYVPL010000235.1:0-4395 GCA_964453755.1 uncultured Planctomycetales bacterium | reverse complement strand
TCGTGTCCTGCGCCAGACGCACGCCGTCCATGCCCAGAACCTGGCCGCCGAGGCGGCGGCAGCGCGCGTTGTCCTGCGACAGCAGCGGCAGGGTTTCCTCGAGCGCCACGAGTCCGCAGGCGGCGAGATAGCCGGATTGGCGCATGGCGCCGCCCATCCACTTGCGCACCCGCTTGGCGCGCTCGATGAAGGCGCCGGAGCCCATCAGCACCGAGCCGACGGGGCAGGACAGGCCTTTGGACAGACTGACCATCAGGGAATCGCAGGTGGCGCCGTATTCGGCCGGGTCCACGCCGGTCTCGGCCTGCGCGTTGAACAGGCGCGCCCCGTCCATGTGCACCGAAATGCCGTGGTGGCGGGCGATGCCTTGCACCTCGCGCAGATAGTCCATCGGCAGAATGGCGCCGCCGCTGAAGAGGTGCGTCTGCTCGACGCAGATCAGCCCGGTGCGCGGCATGTGCACCGAAGCCGGCCGGATGGCGTGCACCAACTGCCCAAGGTGGAAGCGCCCGTTCTCGCCGTCCAGGGTGCGCACGTGCGCGCCGGCGATGCGCGCCAGGCCGCCGCCCTCGTAGACGAAGGTGTGCGCGTGCGATTCGACGATCACCTCTTCGCCCGGCACGATCTGCGCGGCGATCGCGCACTGATTGGCCATCGTGCCCGAGGGCATGAAGAGTCCGGCTTCCTTGCCGAAGAGCTCGGCGAAGCGGCGCTCGAGTTTCTGCACGGTCGGATCGTCGCCCAGCACGTCGTCCCCCACCACGGCCTTGCCCATGGCGTCGAGCATGCGGGCGGTCGGCTTGGTGACCGTGTCGGAGCGGAAGTCGGCGAAGCGGTGGGCCATCGGCGTGCAGGCTTAACCGCGCGGCAGCTTCTCGAGCAAGCCGCGGACCCGGCGCACGCCTTCCTCGATGGTCTCCATCGACGTTGCGTAGGAGAAGCGCAGGTAGCCCTCGCCGTGCGCGCCGAACGCGGTGCCGGCCAGGCAGGCCACGCCCGCCTCCTGCAGCAGCCGGCCCTGGATCTCCGACGCCTTGACCCCGAAGGATTTGACGTTCGGGAAGACGTAGAAGGCGCCGACCGGCAAGTGGCACTTGACGCCCGGGATCTCGTTCAACAACTGCACCATGCGCTTGCGGCGGCGGTCGAATTCATTGCGCATCAGGTCCACCGAGCCCTGGTCGCCGCGCAAGGCCTCCATGCCGGCGCGCTGGCTGAAGGACGCGGTGCAGGAATTCGAGTTGATCATCAGCTTGCCGAACATCGCGGCCAGGTCCGGCCGCATGACGCCGTAACCCATGCGCCAGCCGGTCATGGCGTAGGTCTTGGACCAGCCGTCGAGCAGGATGACGCGGTCGCGCACGGCCGGATCCTGCATCGGGCTGAAATGCTGTGCGCCGTCGTAGAGCAGGCGGCTGTAGATCTCGTCGGACAAAATCCACACGTCGGGCCGCTTGGCCAAGGCCGCGAGCACCTCGCGCAGCGCTGCCTGCGGCGTGACGCCGCCGGTGGGGTTGGCGGGCGAGTTGAGCACCACCATCTTGGTGCGCGGCGTGAGGCGTGAGATCAGGTCCTGGGGATCGAGGGCGAAGCCGTTTTCCTCGCGGATCGGCACCGCCACCGGCGTGCCGCCGACGAAATTCACCAGCGACTCGTAGATCGGGTAGGCCGGATTCGGGCACAGCACTTCGTCGCCGCGCTCGATCAACGAAGTCATGGCGTAGAGCAGGATCGGCTTGCCGCCCGGCACGATGACCACTTCGTCGGCGCCGACTTTGACGCCGCGCGTCCGGGCCACGTAGTCGGCCACGACTTGCCGCGCCTCCGGCTGGCCGGCCGCCGGACCGTAATGGGTCCAGCCGCCGCGCAAGGCCTCGACCCCGGCCTCAATCACGTTCTTGGGCGTGTCGAAATCCGGCTCGCCGATCTCGAGGTGCACGATGCTCTTGCCCTGCGCCTCCAGGGCTTTGGCCCGAGCCAGCACTTCGAAGGCCGTCTCGGTGCCGAGGCGGGTCATGCGGGCGGCGAGGCGGAGGGGCGGCAGATTTGCGGTCATGAAATCGGGAGCGGCGGCATGCCGCGCAGGGTGGTCCATTGTAGGCCCGACGTTCCCCCGCCGGAACATTCGCGCCCGGTGAGGCTCCTGCGAAGGCGGCACGATCCTTGCTACCTTGCCCCCATGAGATCGCTGCTTCGGGCGCTCGTCACCCTGCTGGCGCTGCTCGCTGCAGCGGCCTGTTCCAAGCCCGCCGACCTGGTCGTCTATTGCTCGCTGGATCAGGAATTCTCCGAGCCTCTCATCGCCGATTTCGAGCGCGCGACCGGCCTCAAGGTGGACGCGCAATACGACGTCGAGCGCAACAAAACCGTCGGCATGGTGCAGCGCATTCGCGCCGAGGCCGCGCATCCGCGCGCCGACGTGTTCTGGAACAACGAAATCGCGCAGACCATCCGGCTCCAGCAACTCGGACTCACGGCTCCCTTCACTCCGCCCACCGCAGCCGGCCGGCCTGCTCAATTCCAAGATGCCGACGGCCATTGGCACGGCTTCGCCGCGCGTGCCCGCGTGATTCTCTATCGCACCGACCGGGGCGTGACGCCGCCGCGCAGCCTGGATCAGATGCTCGAGCCGGCCTTCGCGCGCGGCGGCGCCCTGGCCAAACCTCTCACGGGCACCACCCTCACGAATTTCACGGTGCTGGCGGAGTTGCGCGGGCGCGCGGCCGCCGTCGACTGGCTGCAACGCGCCTCCGCCGCCGGCCTCCGCTGGGGCTCCGGCAACGCCGACGTCATGCGCGGCGTCGCGCGCGGCGATTTCGACTGGTGCTTCACGGACACGGACGACGCCGCCAAGGCCGTGCAGGACGGCTACCCGGTGGCCATCGCCCCGCTGGACCAGGGGCCTCCCGGCCAGGGCACGCTGTTGATTCCCAACACCGTCTGCATCCTCGCCCAAGCCCCGCACCGCGCCGCGGCCGAACGATTCGTGGAATGGCTGCTGCGCCCGGAAACCGAGGCGCTCCTGGCGGCCGCGCCCTCGCGCCAGATTCCGCTGCATCCGCAGGTGACGGCTCCCCCGGACGTGCTGCTCCCTGGACGCGACTTCGCAGTTCTCACGGTGAGTTGGGAAGCGGTCGCTGCAGGACTCGAAGCCTGCGAACAGGAATTCCGTGCGCTCCTGGTGCAGTAGTCCGGCGCCCTGGCAAGTCGCTGCCTGGCTGCTCTTCGCCGCCGCCGCTTGGCTGCCGCTGGCTCCGCTCTTCGCGCCGCTCTTCGGCGGCTCCGGCCTCGCGGCCTTGGCGGATCCGCGCCTGCTCGGCCTGCTCGGCCGCACCATTTGGATGTCGGCGGCGGCAGCGGGCCTCGCCTTGCTGCTGGGCGGCACCTACGGCCTGTTGTGCGCGCGCGTGGCGCTGCCGGGGCGAAACTTGGCCTTCAGCCTGCTGCCGCTGCCGCTCTTCCTGCCGCCGCTGATCCTGGCGCAGGCTTGGTTCGGCCTGGCGGAAATGCGCGGCCCCTGGGCAGCCGTCTTCACGCTCGGCGTGGCCACGGCGCCGCTGCCCGGATTGCTGATGGCGCACAGCCTGCGCCGCCAGCAGGCCAGCGCGCACGCGGCGGCCTTGCTGCTCGGCCCCGGATTCGCGCTGCGCGAAATGCTGCGCACGGCCGCGCCCGCCGGCCTGCTCGGCGCGCTGCTCGCCTTTTTCGTGGCGGCGTCCGATTTCGCGGTGCCGGACTACTTCGCCGTGCAGCAGCCGCTCTTCCACGTCTACGCGATGGAGATCTTCGGCCATTCGCGCAGCGCCTCGTACGCCGACGGCGCCGCCGCCGCGCTGCCGCTCGTGCTGCTGGGCCTGATCGGCCTCTTCGCCGCACTCGCGCTGCAGCGGCGCCGCCGCGCCGCCGAAGTCGGCAGCGGCCGCGCGCCCGCCGCGCTCGAGCCGCAAGGCGGATTGCGCTTGCTGGCGCTGCTGGCCCTGCTGCTGCTGGCCGGACTGCTGGTGCTCCTGCCTCTCGGCCGCATCCTGTGGGAAACGGGGCGCACCGGTCCGCTCGACGAGCGCAGTTGGCGCGAAGTCAGCGCCGCCGCCTTCGGCGAAGTGTTCAGCCGCGCCGGCAGCGATTTTCGCAACTCGCTGCTGTTCTCACTGCTGGCCGCAGGTCTGACGTTTCTGGCGGCGCCTTTCTGGGCGCATCTTCTGCTCCAGATGGAAAATTGGACCCGTCGCGGCGCGCGCGCCGCCGGCGCCGCCCTGGCCGCGCTCTGCGCCCTGCCCTTGCTGGTGCCGGCCGTCGCCCTCGGCTTCGGCGCCATTCTCATGCTCGATCGGCCGTCCTGGCGCGCCTTCTACGACTCGCCCTGGCTGCCGGCGCTGCTCCTGGCCGGACGCTACG
>CAYVPL010000234.1:0-4405 GCA_964453755.1 uncultured Planctomycetales bacterium | reverse complement strand
CCTGCAGCCGACGCATAGCGCGTGCTCGTGATCGGCAGCGGGCCGGCCGGGCTGTTCTGCGCGCTGGATCTGCTGCGCATCGGCCTGCGGCCGATCGTGTGCGAGCGTGGGCCGGATGCGCAGACGCGGCGGCGCGCGATTGCGCTGCTGAACCGCGGCGAAGGCACCGACCCCGAATCCAACTACGCCTTCGGCGAGGGCGGCGCCGGCACCTACTCCGACGGCAAGCTCTACACGCGCAGCGCCAAGCGCGGCGACGTGGACGCGGTGCTGCGCGAACTCGTGGCGCACGGCGCGCCCGAGCGCATCCTGTGGGGCTGGCGCCCGCACATCGGCAGCAATTTGTTGCCTCAGGTCGTGCAAGCTCTGCGCGACACCATCCGCGGTGCCGGCGGTGAAGTGCGTTTCGGCGCGCGCGTGGAGGATCTGATTGTCAAAGACGGTCGCATCACCGGCGCGCGCCTCGCGGGCGGCGAAGAGATCGCCGCCGAGGCCGTCGTCCTTGCCGCCGGCCACAGCGCGGCGGACGCCCTGCTCATGGCGCGGCGCGCCGGCGCCCAACTGGAGCCCAAGGGTTTCGCGATGGGCGTGCGCGTCGAACATCCGCAGTCCTGGGTAGACGGCATCCAGTACCACGGCCAGAAAGAAGCCGCCGGCCTGCCGCCAGCCTTCTACGAACTGGTCGGCCATTCCGGCGACCGCGCGGTCTACAGCTTCTGCATGTGCCCGGGCGGCTGGATCGTGCCGAGCCAGTCGCAGCCCGGAACCCTGGTGGTGAACGGCATGTCCCTGGCCAAGCGCGATTCGGACTATGCCAACAGCGGCGTGGTGGTGGAAATCCAGCCCGCCGACTGGTGCGGCAAGCGCGGCTGGCGCTGGGGCTGGCCCGAGCTGCTCAAGAAGGCCGCGAAATTGTCAGACAATCCGCTGCTGCAGGAGGTGGCGCACGGCCGCCTGCCCGACGCGCCGGAGCAGGATCCGATTTTCGGCCTGCGCATCCAGCTGGCCCTCGAGACCGTCGCGCACCACGCGGGCGGCGGCGGCGGCAAGGCTCCGGCCGAGCGCTGCGACCGTTTCGTCAAAGAGCAGGAGGCGGAGGCCTACGACCTGCTGCCCACCTCCTACCTGCCGGGTCTGACATCCGTGGACCTGAACAAGATACTGCCCGTCGGACTGGCCAAGCGCCTGCGCGACGGCATCCAGGAATTCGGCCGCATCATGCCCGGCTACGACGGGCCCACCGGCCAGGTGATCGGCGTCGAGACGCGCACGTCCTCGCCCGTCCGCATCCTGCGCGACGACGCCACGCTCGCGGCCGCCGGCCTGCCCGGCCTCTATCCCTGCGGCGAAGGCGCGGGCTACGCCGGCGGCATCGTCAGCGCGGCGCTCGACGGCGTGGCGACGGCGCGCGCCGCCGCCCAGGCGCTGGCGCCGGCGGCGATTGACGCGGCGGCGGATTCCGCGTTACGTTGATCCGGCTGGAGCGTCGTTCTCCAGGTAGGCCATGAGTCTCGAACGCGAATTCGCCGAATACCAGCGCCTCCTGCCGGGCTGGCTGCAGGAAGGCCGCCGCGGGCAGTGGGTAGTCCTGAAGAAGGCCGAAATGGCCGGTTTCTTCCCCAGTTTCGATGCTGCCGTGGACGAAGGCATGCGTCGCTGGGGCAGCACGGACATGCTGGTCAAGAAGGTTCTTCCCGAGGAGGAGGAACCCGTCTTCACCATCCAGCGCGTACATATCAGTTGAACCCTCATGAGCCGGTGGGTTCACCGCGGCCGCCTGGATCGCTTCGGCTGCAGATTCATTTTGGACGTCGCAGCGGAACGATCCGGCCAGCTCGAGCCCGTTGATCGAGACCGCCTGCGGCCAAGCGCCGCGACTGCACTGATTGACACGGGAGCGCAGGCTTCTCTTATTTCCGTCGAGTTGGCAAACCGCCTCCTGCTGCCAAAGATCGGCAACGCAAGAATGTCAAGCACCGTCGCGAGCGCCCGCGTGGACGTGGTCCGAGCGCTCCTATTCCTTCCGAGCGAAGCCTCCATCGGCATGAGCGGCAAGCGCGTCCGTTTCCTCCTCGGTGAGGTTCGCGATGCGGACATTCTCTTCGGTTTGGACTTGCTCCGCGGAGGTCAGTTCTTGCTGGACGGTGTCAGCGGGCATTGGTCCTGGTCCCTGGAGCGGCTGCCCTGGCCGGAGCAGTCCGAGTGGACGTGAAACGGAATCAGCGCCCAGCTCACTTCCACGGCGCCGGCGACTCCAGCGTGACCCGCTCCCCGGCCTTGGTCGGGTGCGGCACCACCAGGCGCGCGGCGTGCAGGCCGATGCGCGCGTCGGGCAGCGGCTTCTCGGCGCCGTACTTCAGGTCCCCGGCCAGCGGCAGGCCCAGCGCGGCGCAGGCCATGCGCAATTGATGGCTGCGCCCCGTGCGCGGCTCCAGATCCATAATCGTGCCGCGATCGTTGGCGCGCCGCACCTTCCACAGCGTCACGGCGCGCTTGCCGCCCAGCGCTGCGGCCGCCGCCTCGGGCACCGCGCGCGAGACGTTGGTCTTCTCATCCTTGACCAGCCACTGCACCACTTCGCCTGCGCCGGCGGCTTCGGCGCGCGGGCTGCGCAGCTCGCTCCAGCCCACGTACTCCTTCGCCACGTCCACGTTGCGCCAGGACTCTGACAATCGCGCCGCCGCCTTGCTGGTGCGCGCAAACAGCACCACCCCGCTGACGGGACGGTCCAGCCGGTGCACCACGCCCAGAAACACGTCGCCGGGCTTCTGATACTTCTCCTTCAGATAGGCCTTCGCCAGATCCAGCAGCGCCGGATCGCCGCTGATGTCCGGCACCACCGGCATCCCCGCCGGCTTGTCCAGCGCCAGCAGGTGATTGTCTTCGTACAGGACGGCGAGTTTCATGCGCGGGTGAAGCGCGCGCAGAAGCCGCAGGGCAGCAAGCGCGGCAGGGACGCGCCGCCGCCGGGCGTCTCCTCGGGCAGCGCGAATTCGCCGGTCTCGATTTCGCCCGTCCCGAACTCGCGCAGCATGTTGGCGTAAGCGAGCGGCGAGTAGCCGACCGCGTACGTGCTCAGCACCATGAAGGACCCGGCCTCGGTGTCGAGCAGGCCGGAGCAGGCCTCGAGCAGGGGCAGCAGTCCGGTCTCCAGCTCCCACTTTTCGCCCTTCGGCCCGCGGCCGTAGCTCGGCGGGTCGGCGAGGATGCCGTGATAGGTGTTGCCGCGGCGCAGTTCGCGGCGCGCGAAGGCCAGCGCATCGTCGAACATCCAGCGGATGGCGTTGGCGTCCAGGGCGCTGGCCCGCGCGTTCTCCGCCGCCCAGTCCAGCGAAGTGCGCGAGGCGTCCACGTGCGTCACCGCCCAACCGCTCTTGGCCGCAAAAACGCTGGCCGCGCCGGTGTAGCCAAAAAGGTTGAGCAGCCGGGGCGCGCCCTCCAGCCGGCCCCCGGCGGTCAGGCTGACGCGCCGCTCCTCCGCCCAGGCCCAGTTGATCGCCTGCTCCGGGAACAGACCGACGTGCTTGAAGGGAGTGGGGCGAATGACCAGGCAGGCCGGCTCGGTCCAACCCACCGCCACCTCCAACTCCCATTCCTCCGGCACCTCCCCGCGCGTGCGCTCCCAGCGGCCGCCGCGGTCGGATTCGCGCACGAAGACGAGATCGGCGAGCTCCTCCCATTCGGCAGCCCGCAGGCGCGGACGCCACAGGGCCTGCGGATCCGGCCGGCGCAGCACGTAGCGGCCGAAGCGCTCCAGTTTCTCCGCATTGCCGGAATCCAGCAGCGCGTAGGCGGCGAAGGGCGGATGCGGGAAGATCGCCACGGCCGGAAGCGTACGCGCGTCGCTATCTTTCCGTCGGGCTGCCCCGGCCCAGGTTCCCTTTCCCCGTCCTGATGACCCTCGTCTTCATCGCCAAAGAAAGCCGCCCCGGCGAAACCCGCGTGGCCGCCACTCCGGAAACCGTGGCCAGGATGGTCAAGCACGGCCTGACGGTGAAGGTCGAGGCGGGCGCCGGACTGAGCGCCGGCATCGCCGATGCCGCCTTCGTAGCCGCCGGAGCCACCCTCAGCCCCGACGCCTCCGGCTGGGCCGCCGCCGATCTGCTGTTGAAGGTGGCGGCGCCCTCCGCGCAGGAGTCGCGCGGCCTCAAGAAGGGTGTGCTCGTCGTCTCCTATCTGGACGGCGTGCGCAACCCGGACGCGGCGCGCGCGCTCGCGGCCGCCGGCGCCACCTCCTTCGCCATGGAACTGGTGCCGCGCACCACCAAGGCGCAGAAAATGGACGCGCTGTCCTCGCAGGCCAACATCGCCGGCTACAAGGCGGTGCTGATCGCCGCCGAGTCGCTGGCCAAGTTCTTCCCCATGCTGATGACCGCCGCCGGCACTGTGTTCGCCGCCCGCGTCC